>JBBRHU010000001.1:0-72551 GCA_038222255.1 Fimbriimonadales bacterium
CACCCACTCCACGATGACATAGCGACCCAGACGGGAGAAGAGGTCTGCAATGAGCGGCAGGGGAGTGTTGTTGCTGATCGCGAGGTGGTGGATGACGGCGAGCGCGAGCGCCACGTCCACTTCAGCGCGTTCAAAAAAAGATGAGCGCTCTTCTAGGTTCCAGCCGGTTGCTGGCGTCGGATTCGAGAGATCAACCACAAGGGGGAGAATCTTCTCTTGACCAGCTTTCTGGCATGAACGATAAGCTTTTTCGACTGCGGCAGGATCGATGTCCCACGCCAAAGTAAAGAGCCCTCGCTCTGCACAGAGCGAGCTAAAGGCGCCGTTGTTGGCCCCGAGATCGCACGCCGTTTTGCAGTCGCGCTTGATCTCATCTAGGAGATTCCCTACCAAAGACCGCTTCTGTTGCATCGCCTCATCGGTGTAGTTGGTGAAGGTGTAGTAGTCGGCCCACTCAGTTCCAGCTGGCTCCCAGCTAAGGCCCTGTACAGTTGAGCGCAGATTATCGAGTAGCGCCAAAAGTGAAGTCCTCGGAATCCTGACGGTTCGCTCACTCTGGCCGGACGATCCTTCTTTTCCTTGAGCCTTTGCATGCAAGTGGATATGGCTCAGGAGCCCGGGTTTCAGCTTCGTCATTCCAGGCAGGAGGTGTGAAGTTAGGTCTAGCGGGATGCCATCTAGATGCGTTCGAAAGAGGCCAAGAAGTCGGATATCGACGTAGGACATCAAGGCGAGAGGTGCTAAGAAGTGCTGGCAAAACTGTTTGTAGGCAATCCAAGGCTCTCCTTCAACATAGGTTTCAAAGGAGAGCGTGTCGATGAAAATCGGCTTCCCTTTGTGGAATTGGATATTGAATGCGGTTGCGTCCTTGAGAGAAAATCCCGCCTTGATTGCTTCCACAGCAATATCCAAGGTGAGAAGTGCAGCATCTTTCAGCTGGCTAAACGACCACTCATACGGATAGCTGATGAAGTCGACGCGCTCAGGTCGGATGACCGCAATCGCCTCGTCAGTAAGGGCTAGCTCGATCCCGACCTCTTCAAAGGAGACCACACTTCCCTTCCGTGCAAGCCCCTCATAGAACCCTGTAGATGTGAGCTTCGCCCAGTCATCGGCAAACGATCGGTTTACTTGCCTGTAGAGCGTTCCCTCTCGGTGAAAAATGAACCCGCTTGGATCGCGGAATGAGGCAGCGTGAGCTCTTCTTGGCACGTAAGTATGGACGGAGAATCACCTCTGAATGTTGGGTCTCATTTCCCCCAGAGCTAAACTCAAAGGATGAGCCTCGTGAGTGTGATTGATTACGGCATGGGCAACCTGAAGTCCGTGGCCAATGCGATCGAACACCTCGGGCATCAGTGGGAGATCGTAAAGACTCCTGAAGAGATCCAGCGCGCAACTCGGCTGATTTTGCCTGGGGTTGGAGCCTTCCCCGCTGCGATGGAACGGCTGTCATCCTCGGGACTTGTAGACGCTCTCAATCAACGCGTTCTCTTAGAAGGGATTCCTATTTTGGGGATCTGCTTAGGGATGCAACTCTTCGCGGATAAGGGGTACGAACACGTTGTCTGCAATGGTTTGGGTTGGATAAGTGGCGATGTGGTGAAGCTAGAGGGTGGCGAGGGACTCAAGATTCCCCACATGGGTTGGAACGAGCTTGAGTGCGCGGACCACTTTCTCCTCCATGGACTTGAGAAGGAGAACGTCTACTTCGTTCACAGCTTCCACATGCGCTTGAGCGACCCAGATCAGCTTATCGCTAAGTGCACTTATGGTCAAGTGGTAAGTGCAGCCGTTTCGAAAGGCAACATTGTCGGCACCCAATTCCACCCCGAAAAGAGCGGAAAGGCTGGACTTCGTCTCCTCGGCAACTTCTTGAATTGGTCTCCCAGTTAGCCTGCATACCCGTGAGGATGTCCAGTGTGCCAGCGCCAGGCATCTTCAACGATTGTTCGCAACTCGGGATGCTTAGGGGTCCAGCCCCAGTCTTGTCGAATGCGGTCTGAACAGGCGACTAGGGTTGCTGGGTCTCCCGGGCGGCGCTCACCAAGTTCAAAGGGGACCTGCTTTCCGATCACGTTGCTCACGGTGTCGATTACCTGGCGCACGGAGTAACCAGAACCATTCCCAAGGTTATATCGCCTTGAATCTCCTCCTGTCCGCAGATGCTTGACGGCAAGCATGTGTGCCTCGGCGAGGTCAAGTACGTGGATATAGTCTCGAACACACGTGCCATCTGGGGTGGGGTAATCCGTCCCAAACACCTTGAGCGATGGGCGGCGGCCGAGTGCAGCTAGCATTGCAACAGGAATGAGGTGTTCTTCTGGCTGGTGATCCTCTCCAATCATGCCACTTGGGTGTGCTCCCGCAGCATTAAAATATCGCAAGCACACTGACCGTAGCCCGTAAGCGACATCAAACTCGTCAAGCATGTGCTCGACGGCAAGCTTGGTATGACCATAGGGGCTTGTAGGTGCCTTTGGATGAGCCTCATCCATCGGAACATAGTGCGGTTCTCCAAAGATTGCGGCTGTCGACGAGAAGATGATCTGGTTGATCTCTCGCTCTCTCATCACCTTGATCAGGTTCAAAACACCGGCGGTGTTGTTCTCCCAATACATCGCCGGCTCTCGAACGCTCTCTCCCACGGCAATGTAGGCGGCGAAGTGCAAGACGATGTCGATCGATGGATATGCGTCAAAGGCCTGACGGAGCGAGTCAATGTCGCGGAGGTCAGCATGAACAAGCGTCGATCCCTCGATCGATTCCGAGTGCCCCTTCTCCAGGTTGTCAAAAACCACATGCTCCAGACCTTCCTCTCGAAGCCTCCGAACCATATGCGAGCCGATGTATCCAGCGCCACCGAGAACAAGAATCATGGTGGGAAGCCTACCTATCAGCCTTCATCAAGGTCGCACTTGATACCTAGATTGCTCCTCCATCTATTGGCGAGTTCCGAGGTAAGATGTTCTGAAAAGATGGGTTGCCTCGTCAAGTTATTCTTGATCTGATGCCAATTTGGAGTTTCCGTGGCAAGTTATTCGTTCATCAACCTTCCAGAAGTCTTTTCTACCTCCTCCGACCAAACCGGCCTGGTCGAGGCTGGTTTGCGTACGGGGAAGATTCGACGCCTACGTCGGGGCCTCTACACCACTAACCTCACTGACTTTCCAGAGGTCGTCGTGAAGCGTAACCTCTGGAAAGTCGTCTCGATTCTCTGCCCCAAAGCTGTCGTTAGCCACCGAACCGCGTTGGAAGGAAGACCCTCTCCCGGCGGCCTCGTGGTCGTGACTGGTGCCTATGATCGGAAAATCGATCTTCACGGGCTGCGCATCAGGCAGTTGAAGGGCCCTGGACCGCTAGAAGGAGACGCTGCGTTCATTGAGGGGCTCACAATGAGTTCCCGCCCGCGCTACCTTCTTGAATGCTCTTCGGGGAAGGTCTATGGCCGGGAATCACCTTACCTCTCTGCCGACGCCATCGAAGAACAGCTCGAGAAACTCTTCCTCCTAGGAGAAGTGACCTTGCATCAGATTCGTGACCATGCGCGGCGTATTGCAGTCCAGCTCGACATGAATCAGGAATGGGAGAGACTCGACTCCGTGATCGGGACTCTTCTAGGAACTCGGCAGTCCAAGCTGACTAGCAAGACAGCGGCCGCGCGCGCGGCCGGAAGACCCTATGACGCGAAGAGGGTCGAGTTGTTCCAAAGCCTATACGAAGAACTCTCTGCGTGGGCCACCGTATCTAGACCAGACAAACAGAATTCGGGAACGAGTTTCGCGAACCTAGGATTCTTCGACGCTTACTTCTCGAATTTCATCGAAGGCACAGAATTCGCTGTGGACGAAGCAAAGGAGATTGTTTTTGAAAACAAGATTCCGGCCTCAAGGCCAGAAGACGCCCACGACGTGTTGGGGACTTTCCGGATCGTCGGGAACGCCTCCGCAATGTCTACTCAGATCTGTAATCTGAAGACGGATGAATTTCTCGACCTGTTGAAGGGATGGCATTTTACGATCATGGAGGGTCGTCCTGACAAGCGACCAGGCGAATTCAAGGAAGTAGCCAACCAAGCTGGGAGGACACTCTTCGTCGATCCAACTCTTGTAGACGGAACTCTACGCCACGGATTCGAAATGGCGAGGGCCGTTCGGACGCCGTTTGGCCGATCCGTGTTCCTCCTATTCTTGATCTCGGAGGTCCACCCGTTCGACGATGGCAATGGTAGGTTAACGAGAGCTATCGCAAACGCTGAACTCGTCTCGCATAGTGAAAAGCGGATTCTGATCCCGACCGTGTTCCGCGTGGAGTACATCGACTCGTTGCGCTTGTTGTCGCGAGAGAGCCAGGCGAGAACACTGTTGCGGATGGCCGACCAGGCCCAAGAGTTCACTGCGGACGTCGACTTCTCTGACTTCGACCTAGCAGAGGCGCGGCTTTCAGCATGGAACGCCTTCGATGACGACTCTGACTCGCGGCTACGAAGGCCGGCTACTCGTTAAGTTATGCTGTCCGCTATGGTCGAAGGTGTCTGTGCTACGCAAGAGGACGCTCCGCGGCTATTCTGCATCGCTATCGCTCGATTAGGTGAAACGTTGGGTTCGTGAACAACCATAGCGAACTCAAAACAAAACCGACAATGGCGAATATGATATGTGGGTCGCTCAGGATGAGGTCAGCTGGCTCTCCGCCTTCATCCCTGGTAAAGCTCAGAAACAGGTAGCGCGCGATGCCGTAGATCACGAACGGGACCGTGATCGGGAGGAGGTGGTACTTCTCAGCGGTTCGACTCTGCAGGCTGTAGATTGCATAAAACATCGAAGCCCCGCTTGCGGACATCAGGAGAAATGCATCAAGCACCTGCTTGTTGTAGCGATTCAGACTCTCTCTGGAGACTGCACCTTGCAGGATGAACTCGTGACGGCGCTTTGCAAACCCGAGCATCAACGCGATCGAGCCACTACAGAAGAGGAGCCATCCCGAAATTGGAACCACGATTGCGGCAGCACCCAGAACGGCGCGCAGGACGAACCCAATCGCAATCGTAAAAACGTCTGCCACGGGCTCCATCTTGATCTTCCAGTTGTAAAGCACCTGGAGCAACAGATAGCCGAGCAAGATGAGGAGTGAGGGCGTGTTCAGCCAGGCGGCTATGCTCAAGCCGATGGCGAGGAGTATTGCTGCGAGGAGCAAGGCACTTTTGATCGAAATCAAGCCAGCGGCTAACGGCCGATTCTTCTTAGTCGGATGATTCCTGTCTCGCTCGACATCAATGGCGTCGTTGACGATATATGTCGCCGAACTTGTAAGGCACATTGCCACGAAAGCGAGGACGGTCAAGCCATCAAGACGCAGGTCTCGAAAAGAGTCGCTGAAGACCAATGCAGCAAACACAAAAGCATTCTTCAGATACTGCTTTGGTCGGAGCAAGCGAATCCATTTACCCAAGCTTCAGCCTCCGAGCGAGGTCTGATGTCAACAAGTTATCCGGATCAAGATTGCTCTTAAGCGCAAAGAAGCGATCAAGATTTGACCCGAGCCACCGACGAACATCCTGAGGGCGAAGGGTGCTGTCTTTTGCGAAATAGAACTTTCCACCTGCCTCAAGAACGAGTTCATTCATCTGGTGACACAACGCCTCAAGCCTCTTCCAATTTCGTTTAGTGACCTTGAAATCGAGAGCCATTGAATAGCCATCAACCGCATGACTGAACAAGAAGTTGTCGGGGCGGTGGCGCTTCATCACTCCTAGGAACGAAACCAGCCCTGCTTCCTGCTGCAGTTCAACCTGTCGACTAAAGACGCGCTTCGCGTGCTCTTTCGGCACAAACGACTGATATTGGATAAATCCCCCAGGCAGGTAGGCCCTCCTCCAATTTGGAACGTAGTCAAGCAAGAACGAGAACCCGACCAGGCTTTGGTGATGGATCTTCTCATTACCTAGCGTCTTGCCTGCAAAGTCCTTGGCCCAGTTGAGGAAGCGCATGCCAAATCGATTGTTGAGTGGCTTAAGAAATCGCCAAACCACTGACTTCGGCACCAACCCCATGATCGTATCTGGGAGGTCTTGGTGGTCTGGCCGAAGCGAAGCCTCGAACCGTTCGTGGATGTACCAAGCCGCATGAAATTGTCCGCGACCTGCTTGATCGCCGCGAGCAAAACAGTCGATCCAACTCACCATATAGTCGGATTCATGTTCAAATCGTTCGAACGTAGCGATTTGCTCATCCCAATTCCGCGGGGTGTTCGCAAAAACTCGGAGGTCTCCGGAATCGATCCGTTTCATCCTCAACTTTGCACCGACGATCACGCCAAGCAAGCCTGCGGTGCTGATGAAATCGTGGAAGTAGTCATCTTGTGGAGTGAGGGTAAGCATCTCTCCATTGGTCAACAACACGCGGAGCTCCACAACCTGCTCACCCAAAGTGCCTGTGCAGTAGTTGTTCTTGCCGTGGATGTTCATCCCAAGAGCGCCGCCGAGTTGCGGGGTCATAGTTCCACTTACCACCGGAGGCCAGTAGCCATCCTCAAGAATGTGCCTCCAGAGGTCTTCAATTGTCACCCCTGCTTCGCAATCGATCAACCCGGTCGCAGGATCCCACGAAAGAATCCTGTTCATTCGGGAGAACTCAACCAAAAGGCACTCAGCACCGATGTTTCCATCCCCATAGGTCCGTCCCGCGCCGCGAAGCAAAATCTGTCGGCCGGCTTGGCGTGCAAGCTCAAAGATTTGAACAATCTCAGCAACAGAAGTTGGTCGAAACAGATAACCATCGGAATTGGAGACCATCCCGAACCCTGAGACCCGGACGACACGGTCTCGCAGGTTCAAAGCTGGAGGCGAAGGGGGGCTCATAACGGCAATCGACGAAAGATCAGGCTAGGTATGCGTCGAATAATTGCAAAGATGAGATGGTGGCTGAACTTCACATAGTATTCACCAGACTTGCCCGCTTTTCGAAGAGTGATCTGTGCAACCTTCGCGGGATCCATCATGCCTCTCATTTTTAGATGCTCAGTCATTTCGGTGGCGGTTGGGCCAGGCTTGATCGTCACCACTTTGACGCCAAGTTTGTGAAGTCGATTTCGAAGAGATTCTAGATATGAAGCGAGTGCCGCTTTGCTCATGTTGTAGACCGGCTGCCCTGCGCGTCCTCGATCTCCTGCAACGCTACCAATACCAATGATCGTTCCCGCTTTGACTTGAGCAAAGCGATTAGCGGCTTCATTGAGCCATGCGATCGCGCCAAGCACATTCACGTCAACCATCAGCTTGTCCTTGTCAAAATTGAACTCAGACGGACCAACTTCAGGCATGACGCCAGAGTTGTAGATGACCATGTCTAGCCCGCCTAAGGTCTTCGCGATTTCAGCAAAGAGCCCAGGGACCTCTTGGTTGTTGAGCACGTCATGGGTGAACACCAGGATCTTTCCCGGATATTGAGCCGCAATCTCGTTGAGGCGGTCGGTGCGACGTGCAACGGCGGCGACGGTGGCACCGTCCCTAGCCAATTGAAGCACGAGCTCTCGACCAATCCCTGACGAGGCACCAATCACTATCGCCTTCTTTCCCACGTCTTCCTTGGCCTGACTGTACCTCTGCAGGCTCTAGTCAAGTTGCAATGCAGTCTAGTCGTGCTACCGATGAGACCTGGCGAACTCAGTGTAGGCTTCTTCAACTTCCGTCGTGTCCAAGGTGCGCTCGGCGACGATGAGCCGGTAGTCCAACCACAAAACTTCGCCTGCAGCAAGCTCTAGTGGTTCGTGGAAAAGCGGGGCAGGCGTCAGATAGATACCCAATCCTGAGGCGCCATACCAGGGAGAAGGGTGCCGGTGATTTTGTGGATGATCTAGGATTGCGAGAGAAACATGCAAATTACGGGCGCCATCAAGCTTCCCAGTAAGCATCCCCCAGTTCGCGGGAGAACCTGTTGGCCGATCCGTGATTTGACCATCGCTAAGGTGAATTTTTGAATCGGTCCAATTTCGGGTGCCACGAAAGCAGAGACCTCCATATCCACCCCACGTTGTAAATGGAGTTCGGTCAAGCGTCACCTGTTCGCGAGGAATGATGCGCGAACTATGGTCAAGGGAGTAGCTGGTGTCGTCGATGGGTTGGAATTCAATCACGCGGGATTCATCCATCATCACATGGCCATCATGGCGCACCCACTCTAGTTGGAAAGTGATCCGAACTCCACCCGTCTTAGTGGGTTCAATCGTAGGTGGCGCGGTTGCTCTCTGGGTGTTGTGTGGCCCTGATTCGCCTTCTTCCCAGAAGTTCTCTCCGTTCACAAACTTGATTGCAAACCACAGTCCACGATGCCAATCGTGATCGCTCGGCTGAAAATTCGAAAGCACACGCCCCGTTACAGTGCAAAGAGGATGAAAGAAGGGTTTCGGCGCACTGGAGTAGTCCAGCGTGAACACTCGCGCCGCGTCGAGCGAGACGCTCAACGCCTTCCCGAATTCATGGTGGATCGAGATCGCAGCCATCTTGGGTCACGGTACCCCACGCTTTTCTGTTCGGGCTAAACTGACCAATCAGGATTGATCACCGATGCTCACCCTAGCGCTTGCATTAACTGTCGCCCAAAGCAGTCGACCGAATATCGTCTTCATCTTCACAGATGACCACGCTCGACAGGCGATCTCTGCCTATGGCTCTCGGTTGATGCAGACTCCAGCCATAGATCGGCTAGCTCGAGAAGGGGTGCGGTTTGACCGTCACTACACAACGAACCCGCTCTGCGCCCCGAGCCGTGCGACAATCCTTACTGGGAAGTTCAGCCACCTGAACGGACACAAGGACAACTCGCAGTCGTTCAATGGTGCTCAAGAGACCTTTCCGAAACTCCTCCAAGCGGCTGGCTATGAGACCGCGTGGATCGGGAAATGGCATCTTCAGTCGAATCCAACGGGGTTTAGCCACTGGGAGATCTTGCCGGGGCAAGGCAATTACTACAACCCTGACTTCATTACCCCAGCTGGCACCCACCGCGAAGAGGGTTATGCGACCGAATTGATTACAGAAAAGGCAAAATCTTGGATCAAAGAGCAAGGTCGCAAGCCGTTCTTCTTGATGATTGGACACAAGGCTCCTCATAGAAATTGGGTCCCTTCCTTGAGCAAGATAGACCTCTTCAAAGACCAACGGTTTGCTCCTCCTGCTGACCTGAGACGAGACTACAGGGAGTTGAATTCTGGTGCAGCAAAGGCAAAGATGCGTATTGCAGACCACCTTTCGATGGACGGAGACTTATTGATCGACAAGGCGCCGCCGAGGATCACAGCTGAGCAGCGAAGTGTGTGGGACGTGAAGATGAAACCGCAGGACGCCGAGATTAGGCGCAGGCTGGCGGCAGGTGAGTCAAAGACGGATGTTATTTACGATCGGTACATCAAGAACTACCTGCGTTGCGTGAGTTCCGTCGACGACAGCATCAGCGAGGTGCTGAAGACACTCCAAGAACTGAGGCTTGACAAGAACACCATCGTGATCTACAGTTCAGATCAGGGCTTCTTTCTTGGAGAATTTGGCTGGTACGACAAGCGGTGGTTCTATGAACCGTCCTCTGGAACTCCGCTGATTGTTCGTTGGCCAGGAGTGAAGCCTGGGGTTGTGGATAGCTTGACAAGCAACATCGATCTCGCCCCCACGATCCTAGATGCCGCTGGAGTTCGAACACCGAAAGAGATGCAAGGCACCTCACTTCGAAACCTCATCAAGACCAAGAAGGCCGACCCAAATCAAGTGGTTTACGGCCACTTTTACGAGAGCGACGACTCCGACCACCAGGCACCCAAATACGTTTCAGTCATGCGGGGAAGCATGAAACTCATCTACTACTACGAACTCGATGAGTGGGAACTCTTCGACATAAAGACCGACAGTGGTGAGCACCACAACCTCTGGAACGCCCCCAATAATCAGGACAAGCGCATGGAGTGGGCAAACTTGCTTCTAGCCACTCAGAAGCGGTATGCCGAAGACCCTCAACTCATCAAGAGAATTGGTGCTAAGGTCTCAAAATTGCTCTACCACCGCTCCTGATGTGTTGTGTTTCTTAGGGTGTCCATCGCATCTGAAACGGCGATATGAGCGTCCGGGTAAGCCCAAGCGGGGCCAAAGAATCAATCAGAAACTCGACTGGTCCTTTGCGTGGAATTCTTTAAGTTCGGTCGAGAAACCCTTACGCAAACGCCCAGAGCAAGCGGCGTCCATGTTCCTTTCGTCGTTTAGTCCGCTTCGTAATCAGGGCTCTGCTCATCGCAGCCTGTGAGTTCAGGAGCCCGACTACTTCGGCTCCCCTTCCCCTACTCGATCATACTGGTGAGGTGCTGCTCCTCGCGCTTTTTCCACTCACCACTACTCGGACTCTGACCATTTCTGGTGGATTTCAAACCCAGGGAACCTTGGTGATTTCCAGGGCCATTAACGCGACGGGTGAGATTGAGTGGAGCGAAAAGACGACTTGGGCCGACAAGGACACCATCAACCTCGTGCGGCGGTACAGCAAAGAGGGGAATCTACTGTCCTGGACCTCCGAAAATGTCCATGGAACGCGGCAGCGAGTTCGCGAGACGGACGCCTGGTCCGTCAAGCCACAAGCCGAAGGATTCCGCATCTCCATGGATCTCTTCAAGAATTCGAAGGTCGCGTATTCGAAGCTGGACAAAGTTGACGCCGTGGACACCAGCATTTTGTGGTGGAACGGAACTCTGCCCAAACTCGCAGACTCAGTCCGATCCGTCACTCTCATTACTGAGGTCGGATCCGGTCGCCTTGAGTCACTCCTCATCACCTATCGTTCCGACGAAATGATTCGCGGAATTCCTACTCACCGAGTCACTCGTGAAGGCAAAACAGTCAGCGTTACCTGGTGGCTAGATGATGAAGGGATGCCGATCCGGCGCACTTTCTGGACGAGGAATGAAAAGGACCCGCACCGAGTTGACGTGCTAAAAGCTTTGTAACCGAGCACCTCAGGTCGGATCACTTTTGGTCATCAATGTGACGTCCAGAGCCGACAGTCTTCAACTCTGAAGAGAAGCTCGAAAAAACTGAGCAAGCTCAAAGATGAATTTCTGAGCACAGACATCTACTGATGTTGGCCGAGCCCACAATGCCCAAACCCCTCACTAGACTTGTTTCGCTCACACAGAGTGAGCGAAACAAGTGGGCAAAGGAGCAAACCAAAAGGGAGACTCTCGAACACCCGCGGATGTCGAAAAAGGGGCTAGCCAGCATGAATTATTTATGCGGACAGTTCCAAACTAGAAGCAAGGACCAGCCGTGCTGAAGGCCAAAGAAGACCTACAATTTGAACCTGTTGAACTAAGGCGGTCAGTATACTGCACTACGTGCTTGTGGTAGAGGTGAATCAAGACGTCTTCAGAACTCTGCCGTGCCTATGTGATCCGCCTGATATGATAGTTTCCAGGAGCTGTTAATGGTGAATTTTGAGAGGATAAAGTCGTCATTTCATAAACCAGCCTGGCGATGGGTTGGATTCATCAAAGCCGCTGCAATCGACAGCAGCGTTCTCGTGGTCGCCTTGTTGCTCTCGATGCTCCTGATTTCGACAGCCGGTCAGCCGACTGTATCCGCTGGAGTCATCGTTGCCGGCTGCGCGATCAATGTCCTGGTTGGGATCTGGTGCCTTATTTGGCGCAACCAGTATTCAACCAATCTGCGCTACTTCGGATTTTATGATGTTCTAAACATCGGGATCGCATCACTCTTTTTGGGAGCTGCTGGGGGCATCTTCTTTGCGCTCATGGGTTCGTCGCATCCATCGTTGCGGTTCCTTTATCCCATTCTTGACATTCTTCTTTCGAGCTCAGGTCTTATTGGCGTCCGAATGATCCAGAGATATCTGGCATGGCAAGGCAAGCGTAGCGACGAGACCATCGCACGTGGAAAGCGAGTCCTGATTGTCGGTGCGGGAGATGCCGGTGAAGCGATTATTCGTGAAGTCCAGCGTGTCATCACAACAACGGTTGAGATCGTTGGTCTAGTGGATGACCATCCACAGAAGCAATCCCTGCGTATTCACGGCGTACCAGTGCTGGGTCGGAGTGAGAACATTCCTGAGATTGCGGATCGTGTGGGCGTTGATGAGATTTGGATCGCTATGCCGTCAGCATTTGGTCCAGAGATTCGGCGCGTTTTTGACATTGCGAACCAGGCTGACCTAAAGGTCCGAACCCTACCTGTAGTGAGTTCCCTTGTCAGCACTGCTCAAAAGCCGCTTATGAAGCAGCTTCGTGAAGTTGAAATCCAAGACCTGCTGCGACGCCAGCCGGTGAAAATCAATCTGGACGAGGTCGCAGAGTATCTTGCCGACGAACACGTTTTGGTCACTGGCGCGGGTGGATCAATCGGTAGTGAGATCGCGCGACAGGTCGCTCAGATGAACCCTGCCAGTCTGATACTGGTCGGTAAGGGCGAGAACAGCATCTATGAGATCGAGCAAGAACTCATTCAAACGCTGGGAATCACTCCTTACACTATCATCGCCGACGTTCGTGATCGGAGCTCCATGGAGCTTATCTATGAGCGTTACCGGCCAACAGTTGTGTTTCATGCAGCAGCCCATAAGCATGTACCGCTGATGGAAAAGAACCCTCGCGAGGCGATTCTCAATAACATTCAAGGAACCTTCGTGACGGCCGAGCTCGCCGTAAACTACGGAGTCAAGAAGTTCATCTTGATTTCAACCGACAAGGCGGTCAAACCCTCCAGCGTAATGGGGGCCTCGAAGCGCATCTGCGAAATGATTGTTTGCGCCCTGGGTCAGTCCAGCGAAGTTGAATTTGCGGCTGTTCGATTCGGAAATGTACTTGGAAGTCGAGGCTCGCTGATCCCGCTTCTGCAGGCTCAAATTCGTCGAGGTGGTCCTGTCACGATCACGCACAAGGACATGTCTCGGTTCTTCATGAGCATTCCTGAAGCGTCGCAGCTCGTCTTGCAAGCAGGAGCAATCGGTAAGCGAGGCGAGGTCTTCATCCTAGACATGGGCGAGCCCATCAAGATTCTTGACCTGGCGATCGAGCTGATTCGAATGCACGGACTTACGCCTGGTGATGACATTCAAATCAAATTCACAGGCATGCGGCCCGGCGAGAAGATGCATGAAGAGCTCGTTTACGATCGAGAAGATCTTCAACCTACGGCCCACAGCAAGATTCGAATGGTTGGAAACCTTCAGCCGATCAGCTTGGCCCAGCTGAAGCAAGACATTGAGCAGCTCAAGAGCCTGTTCGATCAACCAGATCGACTTGTCAAGTTCCTCCAAGCCATGGCATGGGAGCAAAAGGCCAGCCCTGATTCAATCGACCTTGATTCAATCGACGAACCAATAAGATCCGAAAAGCTCGAACTCGGTGCCGGCAAGAATTCACCCTGCTGAGTCCATTAAGGCGAGCCCATGGGCTTTCCTCACTAGAATGCTTGGAATGGGCAGATGCTAAGTGAGCAGTCAAGAATCTTGCTCGGGGTCTTCGGTAAAATTCTTTGAGTGTGCTTGACGCTTGCGAAGTACCGGAACATACAGACGACGCTCTGGAGCAACGCAACTTGAGAACCTACGAAGTCATAAAGCGGTGCTTCGACTTCTGCGTTGCCTTGATCGCAATTCTCATCTTTGCGCTTCCGATGCTTGTCATCGCGATAATCATAAAAGCCACCTCTTCTGGCCCCATTCTTTACCGCGCAAAACGGAATGGAAGGAATCAAGTTCCTTTTGAGCAATTGAAGTTTCGATCGATGATTGTCAACGCGCCCGACCTTCGAAATCCAGACGGGTCAACGCTAAGCACCAAGGACGATCCTCGAGTCACCAAGATCGGACGCATCATGCGTAAGCTCAGCCTTGATGAGCTCCCCCAGTTTTTCAATGTTCTAAAGGGTGAAATGAGCTTCGTCGGTCCCAGGCCGGATCCCCTCGCGGTTGTTGATCTTTATCGTCCGGAGGATTTCGGTCGGTTGACAGTGATGCCAGGAATCACGGGCTGGGCAATCGTTCACGGACGAAACCATATCCCCTGGGAGAAGCGGCGAGACTACGACCTTGAGTACGTCCAAATTCGCTCGCTCCGACTCGACCTCATCATCTTGGTCAAAACCGTTTGGATGGTCTTCAACCGAACCGGTGTGAACACTCCATCGGAGAATGCGTGATCTTTCTCGTTACCGGTGCCTCAGGTCTTCTCGGTAGTCAAGTTGTTCGAGACCTCAAGGCGGAAGGGCATGAGGTCGTCGCCCTCTCCCGAAAGCAGCGGCGAGATGTGCCTGCAGACACATGGATTGAGGCTGACCTTGTTGATGTTGACTGGGACGCGGTCATGCCCCAAGTCGATGGAATCGCTGCAATCGCGGGATCGCTTGACATGAGGAGTTCCGTAGAGGCATGGCAGTCCTGCCTCGATGTCAATGTTATTGGACTCAAGAGGCTTGTCGACTTTGCGATAGGTCGAAAGATCGAGCGGTTCGTTTTCACATCCTCGGCTGGACTCTATCGCCGCCCCGCTCGCCATCTACCTATTTCTGAGACTGATGAGATCCTCCCGCTCCGCCCCTATTGGACTTCCAAACTATTCGCGGAGCAACTGCTGCAGAGCGATGAAGTACGTTCAAAGCTGAAGCCGTGGATTCTCCGACTGTCATCCCCCTACGGTCCAGAGTCAGCGACCCGTTCGGTCTTGCCAATTTTTGTTGATCGGGCAAAAAAAGGCGAGAGCCTCACGATCAAAGGCGAAGGCAGACGTTCTCAAGACTTTGTTTCTGTCTGGGATGCGTCTAGCGCACATGTTAAGTGCTTGACGACGGAAGCAATTTCGAGTTCCCCCATGAATCTGGGAGGTGGGCAGGAGATATCAATGCTCGAGCTTGCTACGACCATCAACCAAGTTTTCGAGAATCAAGCCGAGACCCCCCTTCTTCGTGATGCCGCTGACGGCTCGGATGATGACCGCTTTGTTCTTGATATTTCGGCGTTAAGAGGTGCGATCGGACATAGTCCGATGCCACTACTCAATGGCCTGGAGAGAATGCGAGAGGAGATGTTGCAAGTATGAAGACACGAGTAATGATCACGGGCACCGGCCCTCTAGGCGTAGGCGAGGGACTCGTTCGATGCCTCAAGTTGGTTAGTGATCAGTATGAGATCTGGGCAGGAAACATGGATGAATCTGCCGCCTCACTCTATGAGTGCGACTACGGTATTGTCTTGCCAAAAGCGTCGGACCCTGGCTATTTAGAAAGCGTCTGTAAAGCTGTCGATCATTCGAGAGCAGAGTTTTTGATTCCCGGTTCCGAGCCCGAGTTGGTTGCCCTATCTCAGCACAGAGACGAATTCGAGAAGCGAAACTGCCACCTCCTTGCCAATCCTCCAAGCGTGGTCGAGATTGGTGATGATAAGTTCAAGACGTTCGAATTCCTCACGAAGGCGGGAATTCGAACTCCTCTCACCACGCTTGATATCACCCTCGAAAATGCAAAGAGCATGGGGTTCCCGGTCGTTTACAAGGCCCGCTCAGGTGGTGGTGGAAAGAACGTCTTCATCCTTAGAAGCGAAGAAGACTTCACCAATGCTCAGCAACAGATGGAGACGAAAGGCATCGCCATGATGCTCCAAGAGTACATCGGAGACGCTGACTCTGAGTTCACAGCAAGTGCGCTTACTGACCTTAAGGGCAACCTGATCGGGACGTTCGCAGCCCGACGAACTTTGCTCGGTGGAGCGACCTCGACGGTACACATTGAAGACTTTCCAGTGATCAGAAAGATGGCGCTGGACGTCGCCCAAGCGATCGGTGCTTTGGGATCGATCAACATCCAATGCCGATTGACGCCAAGCGGGCCATCTCTGTTTGAGATCAACCCTCGGTTCAGTGGTAGCGCACCCTTCAGAGCTCTCGCAGGCTTCAATGAGGCCCATTTGCTGATCAGCTCGATCCTCAACGGCAGCCCAGTTGAAGTCCCCCCGATCAGTTACGGAACCTTTGGAATACGCTCGTTCTCTGAGAGCCTCTTCCCCATCACCGACAAGGATCGGCTCATGCGATTCTCAACACCGTGAAAGTAGCTTTCTTCTCCGACGTTCACGCAAACTTCGAGGCACTCAAGGCGATGCTCGCGAGTTCGGAAGACTGTGCGGAGAGGTACTGCTGCGGGGACCTGGTCGGCTATGGAGATCGACCAAATGAGGTTGTGGATGAGATTCGACAACTTCAGATCCCCACGGTCATTGGTAACCACGATCTCTTTGCTCTCGGCCGCCTGGAATACAATCAAGCCAGGGATTCCCTCTACCGGGCATCATGGACCCGCTCAGTGCTAAATCAAGAGCACGCTGATTGGCTCGGCGCACTACCATCCAAGATTGAACTTGATGGACCGAGGATCACCCTCACCCATGCGTCGCCATGGGATGTTCAGACTTACCTGTATCCAGACTCAGAGCAATTGCTGAAGGCAATTCCAGAGGATGGTTCGACGCTTGTGGTTGGCCATTGTCACCACGCCTACGTTTGTCCAGGGCCAAATGGAACGGTGGTTAACTGCGGTTCTGTAGGCTTCCCTCGCTCTGGAACGGCCGGAGCTCAATACATGGTGCTCGAGACGGCGACAGGAGCCTGGAGCCACCGATGTGCGACCTACGACATCGAAGCCCTCGCCGAGCGGCTGACCGCTGAAGACTGGCACCCAGATGTCATTGCCAAGCTTTTGAGTCCGCAGGCTAAACCAACGCCGCGGTCTGACTGAAACGGGGTCGTTTCAGTCAGACAAAGCTAGCACGGACATAAATTCCTCTGGAGCATCGAAGATTTGCAACAACCTCATCGTCGGCTTGCTTGGCTTCCTCGCGCCTTGCTCCCAACTTTGAAGAGTCTTCACATTGACCGCAAGAAGATTTGCAAACTGCGCTTGGCTCATGTGGCGTCGGGTTCTGATCGCGACAACCTCGTCACTGGAATATGAGCGTCCGGTTGGCACAACGGTCGTGGCGAGGTTCATATCTCCTCGCGCATATTCGATTCCTTCGAGCAGACCATGCTTGAGTCGGAGGGCAAGTGGGCTTCGATTATTTGGGGTGCTCATAGCTTTCCTCGATTGTGACGTTCTCTCAATTCCTCAATAAGGTGCCTCGCCAGTGCTTGCAACTCCTTCTTTTCGTCTGTTGTCAAGTCGTCTACTTCGTCTTTTCCGTACACGTCCAGCATAAACAGGACGGTGAGTTCAGGGATATGGAGGTAGATCACTCGCAATCCGCCGCGCTTTCCCATTCCACGCCTTTTGTCTCCCCACCTCAGTTTCCGTAGTGGTGAGGCACCGGGAATAGCATGGCCCTTGTCGGGATGCTCAGCCAACTCCGCTTGGAAGCCAGTGTAAGCCTCGTCACTTCCGAAGTAGACCTTGACTGCCCTTGAGAAGCCGACAGCCTCGATGAAGAGGTAGGTCCTGCTCATGGGGCCATCCTACTTTGTAGGATACCACGCGATGCGGATTTGTTCCTGCCGAGGCAAAGACATAGAACGGATGAGTCATAGCCTTCCGGTCGAGGTTCGGCCAGAAGGCGTCTTCAACCTAGGCTGCAAATCTCTTTCGCATATCTGCGGCTGGCTTCTCGATGAAGCGGAACATCAGGCTGCAGATGGGGAGTGTGATCGCGAACGTCAGCACCGTCAACATCAGCGCGCCTTTCATGCCGGGAGGGAAAGTCATGCCCTGCTTCAGCACTGTGACCACAACATAGTGAACAAGATAGACACCGTAGGAGATCCGCCCAACCCAAGTCATCACCTTCGAATTCAATACCTTGAAGGCAATGGAATTCTTCTGCATCATGACGTAGGTGAAGATTGGGAAGAAGCAAAGGCATTGAAGGTCATAGCGGAACGTGTGCCAATACCACTGCCCCTTATACATCTGGGAAGCTAGCAAGACAACCACTGCGGCTCCGGCGAGCCAACCGTTGTTCAGCTTTTGGGCGCGTCCCTCTTCGAAGTAGGGGTTGACGAACATGGCCATGAAGCAACCGAAGAGGATGCTGTCCAGCCGAGTATCCGATCCTCGATTTGCCCACAGATTGTCGAACTCTGTGCTACTGCGTACGACTCCGATTCTCCAGAGCAACACGACGGCGCAGATGCCAAGCAAAACTCCGGCCTGGGCTTTCGTAGACTTGAGCTTTAAGATCAAGGCAAACGCCAACGGGAAGATCAAATAGAAATGCTCTTCAACGCAGAGTGACCAATACACTTCGGTTCCATCCAAGACTGGAAGCTGCGTTCCGCCGAAGATCTGGACATAGTTGGAGAGGTGTGCATACTGAAGAACCACGGCAGTCGGTACGACAGGTCCATGAAGTATCCCGATGACATTAAGGATTAACGCTACCGTCAAGACAATGTACATCGGAGGCAGGATTCGAAGACAGCGCCGTATATAGAATTTCTTAAAGCTGATTCCATTTCCCTTTGCAGCTTCTTTTCTGAGAAGTGTAGTAATCAGAAATCCGCTTAGGAAGAAGAAGATGTTTACGCCGACTGTCCCTGAGGCGAACGCAAAACCACCGTGTGTGAGCACCACCAGCCCGACTGCGACTGCTCGCATCCCGTCTAGTGATGGAATTACAAACCCGTGGGCTCCCTGATTATTTTGCGCAACCGACATCGGGTTTATATTACCAACACGAAAGGGCGTAGACGGCTAGTTGCCACAAACGTGGCAACTAGATTTTGAAGAGATAAGATTCGTTCAAATGCAATCCAGCGCGGATTACATGATCTGCGGGATCTGGTTCAATTCTGCCAGTCGAGGACCAAATTGGCCGACAACCTGAGATGAAGCGTAGGAGGCGACTCGTCCGATGTGCTCGGTTCTCCAGCCTTGGGTCATGCCGTATAGTGCTGCGCCTGCGAAAGCATCGCCAGCGCCGGTCGTGTCGACTGCATTAACAAGGAAGGGCTCGATTTCGTGTAACTTTCCTTCCTTAGCAATGATCGATCCCTTGGAACCCATTGTGATCATGATGTTGCTCACATTTGAAGTAAGCGTCTTGATCGCAGCCACAGTGTCTTCTTCACCCGTGAGCGAAGTGACTTCAGCCGCGTTTCCAAAGAGTACATCGACGTGCTCGTGGATCAACTCAAGGAAGTCAGCCTTGTTTCGATCAACGCAGAAGGTGTCAGACAGGCTAAGTGCAACCTGAACCCCCGCCTTTTTCGCTTCGTGCATCGCTGCTCGAACAGCTTCCTTTTGGGTCTCTGTATCCCAAAGGTATCCGGTGAGATAGAGATACTTGCTGTTGCGCAGGTCGTCCCAGCGAATGTGATCCACGCTGAGCTGAGTTGATGCGCCCAGGTAGGTGCACATGGTTCGCTCGGAGTCAGGGGTCACAAGGACGACGCAGATCCCAGTCGCACCTTCAACCACTCCAAGATTCGGCTTGACGCCCTTTTCCAGCAGGCTGTTGTGGTACATCGTTGCATGATCGTCAATCCCAACGCAACCGGTGTAGCAAGCCTTACCGCCCAGCATCGACACCATGATCATGGTGTTCGCGCCTGAACCACCAGATTCCGCGTTTACGAGCGACTCGTAGACGCTGGCGACAATCTTTCGCTGCTCTTCATCTGAAACCAAGAGGGTTGAACCCTTGGCGTAACCGAACTGATGAAGAACGCTGTCAGAGACCTCCGCCTGAAGGTCGAACAGCGGGTTACACATTCCATACACGTCAAAGTTGGACATTCTGCTCACTGCGGCATCACAAACAAATGCTCGGAAGCTAGTATTATGATCGATCCACAGGTTGACACCCCGGGCACTCTTTGGGGAGTAATCCTCTAATCCGCGAGTTCTCGCACTGCTTGTGCAATCTCTTTAACACGCTGGGCGTCTCCCTTTGGGCAGACAAACATCGCGTGCTTGGTGTTCACCACAAGCATCCCGTGCATGCCAAGCACTCCAATTTTCACGTCGGCACTATCATTAAAGACAATGCAGTTGCTCGACTCGAGTACGGCCGCTGGACCCTGAATGACATTGCCATTGGCGTCTGGCTCGATCGATCTAGCCAAGGCGTCCCACGATCCAACATCATCCCATGGGAAGTTCGCGGGCACCATGTGTACTCTGGAAGCTTTCTCCATGACCGCAAAGTCAAACGAGATGCTCGTAAGTTTGTGAAAAGTATGCTCGGCTCGCTGGGCATCATCATCTCGAAAGGCTCGTGCGATCTCCGTGAAGATATGAAACGCCTCGGGTTGGCATTGCTCAAGTGCCTCCAAAAAGCTTGAGATTTTGAAGAAGAACATTCCCGCGTTCCACGAAAAGGAAGGATCAGCGATGAACTCCAACGCAGTGGGAAGGTCCGGCTTTTCACGAAACCGCTTGATGCTGTAGCAGACGGCGTTTCCTGGTCCATTGATCGCCGTCTCCATATCTGCCTCAAGGTAGCCAAACCCTGTATCGGGCCGAATGGGGGGGATACCGATCGTGACTAAACTGTCGAGTTCCTCGGCCGCCCAAAACGCTGATTCAACCGTCGCTCGGAACTTTTCCGGCTGCTCAATTTTGTGATCCGCCGTCAAAATTGCAATTGTATGTTCGCTCAGACCTCTGTTCACTAGGGAAGCCACAACCCAGATCAAGGCGCCAAGTGTGTTTCGCTTCGCGGGCTCAGCGAGCACGTGATCCTTTGGCACGACATTGATTTCGGAGATCGGGCCGCTTAATGCCACCGAGGTGCTCACGAAGACGTTATCAGCCCCCACAGTTGGCACGATCCGCAGCACGGCCTCCTCCAGCATGTTTCTTGTTGGATGAGTAAGCCGTAGAAGCTGTTTTGGTCTCTCTGGCGTGGAGACTGGCCAAAACCTTTCCCCAGATCCTCCAGCCATGATAACGGCAAGACGCGAGCTCATATCAGTATTGTGCTTTGATTCTCATCAGCAGGAGGCAAATGAACTACTTCTGAAAGTTCAGGACGCAGGCTCAAGGATTTTGGCAGTAGCGTTGATGCTCGTAAATTCTGGAGATGGCCAACGAGCCCCGGCAAGTGCAGCAATGGCAAGTCCCCATAGCTCAAAGCTATTTGAAAGTGAGCCTGACGTAAGGCTCTGCCAGAAATAGACATAAAACAGTGCCGTGATCAAGCTAAGCCGACCTCTGGTGACCTGCTGAAAACTACTGAACAAGCAAAACGCCATGAAGACGACATAGAAGGCTAGCAATAGGATTCCGCCCACCATTAAGCATTCTACGAACACGTTGTGAGGATAGGGAATATCGCCATTCACAAATATGCTTCGACCAAAAAAGGGATTCTTCCAAAAGTGATCTAGCGCTTCTTCAAAAAAGTTTATTCGGAGAGTTCCAGTAGCGTTTGCGCTGTCTTCGGAGCCAAACGCAGTTGTAAATCGGCTGAAGGATTTGAAGCCAAACGCGAACTCAGAAACAATAAGCGTCACAACAAGTAGCGCTGGCGTAATCAAGCTCCCCAGCGCAATCCAACGGCGCCTTTTCACTCTATCGCCAGTTTGAGAAAACCATGCGCCGATAAAGATCGTGGCGATTCCAACAAGGAGACTCAAGATCGGGCCCTTTGAGGCCGAGCCACCCAGAAGGAAAAGGGACAATACGATTACAGGTACCGCCAGTAATCGCGTTCCGATCCGAACAGATTTTCGCGGCTCGTCAGAGACCACGAGGAAGATCATCGCTGTACAAATGCCAACTGCAAGGTAGCCAATTCCGATCGGGTTAGCGGTGCCGGCCGCAAGTCGCCCTGTGCCTACAAGGTAGGCAGCATCAGACTCCGACAGCGAGTTCACCGCCATGAGCAAGAGCCCGCCTGCGAAGGTTCCGTATCCAACGATCAGCCAAGCCAGATATTTCTCAAGCGCATCCGGGATTGGCTTCAGAAAGGCCAGGGCTGGAATCACACAGATGAATAGTGTGTAAAGAGCGTATTGCGTGGTATCGATTGTGGTCGGAACTTCCATGACGTAAATGTCATAGAAGAGCCGCATGATATAAATGCCCCAAATCCCCCCAAACACGCTGATGAGTGTTTGGTCTAGTTTTGATAGCTTGGACACGACTTTGAATCCCGTCCACAAAAATGGGAGGGACGCAAGACAGATGAGTGCCCGGTAGGGCACTGAGATCAAACGGTTATCTTGGGTTACAAAGGGCGTGATGCTGGAGATTATTGGAAATCCAATAAGCAACAGCATCAACAGATATGCCTGTGCTTTCGCAGGCTCTATCTTGCGCTTTTTCATTGTTTGGAACCGACGAGAAACTTCAGAGCCTTAATGACCATGAAGACCGTAACATAAAGGCCCATAAAGAGACCGGCATACTTGATCAACCTCTCTGAGAGACCTTGTTGCTCCTTCACGTAAGGAGCGTCTAAGACTGCGTAGTTGATCGCGCGATTGATTGCCGCAGTTCTGGCCTTTTCGTAATCGGTTCGAAGCCCCTTAAGCACCGCGCCGAGAGAGTCCACTTCTCTCCGCAGGACCGTCATTTGCTGCGATTCTGAAGCAGAGTTTTTGGCGAGCAACTTCGCTTGATCAAGTTCCATCGACACGACAAGTAGCTCGTAGTTCGCTTTGGCAATTGAGGGCTCCAACTGAGATTCAATAGCATTCTTATAAGTCGCGATGCTTTCATCAAGGCTCAATCGCGTGAGCTTGACCTTCTCCTTTAGAAACTGAACTCGTGCGGCAGTCGGTGCCATTGAGATTTCAGTCTCTCGAAGGGATGAGAGTGCCTCAAGATAGGCACGGCGTTTGCCATTAAGGACAGAGTCAGATGAGTCAAATGAGTCTGCGATCTTGGCGGATTGTCTCGCAATAGATAACGCGGATTGATACTTGCCCTTTGCTAGTTCGAGTGCTCCAGTGAGCGAAAGAACTCTAGCACGTGCCACTTCAGGCTCAAGCGCAGACGAGAATGTCTCCTGGAATACCTTGAGCTTATCCTGGGCGATGTCGAGTTCTGCCTGGCGCTCGTCAATGAGCTTTTTCAGCAATTCCGCCTGTTGCGTCCCCAACATGTAGCTAAGCTGTCCGGTTTCCAGCCCCAAATACTCAATCTGCTTGTTGAGAATGGTGACCCCTTCCTTCGGGTCTGTCGTCCTAATAGACATCTCAAGACGCAGCTCCTTGTTGATAGGTTTGAGCTGAATCAAGGTGCGCAGCGCACTTTCAGACCGTTTGGTGGCCTTCTCAACCTTCGCAAGGCAAGCGTGACTCTCAAGGATTCCTTTTAGAATGTGAATCGGTGATGGTGCATCTGGAGAGAATCCTCCCTTGATCGAATCTCCAGAATCAGCAATGTTGGGCGAGAGCATGATCGATGCAAAAGCAGTGCTCTGGCTCGGCTGGGCCATGCCGTATACGGCACCTAGTGCGATTGCAACGGTGGCGCCAACCGCGATTTTAATGATTTCTTTTGCCATCTGTTTGTTAAGTCACCTTACTGTCCGGCACTTGACTTTGCCAAGCGCCGACGCTGCTTCTATCCTTTCTTCGAATCATCCTTCGCTCTCGCTTTGAGATTGGCAATCCACTGTTGGTTCTGCTGATACCAAGCTACGGTTTCTGCGATGCCTTCCCTAAATGCCTTGGTTGGTGCCCAATCAAGTTCTCTCTGCGCTCGTTCGATATTCATTGCATATCGAAGATCGTGTCCAAGTCGGTCAGTCACATAAGTGATCAAGGACTCGGGCTTCCCGAGGATGCTCAGAATGGTCTTGATGACGTCAATATTCTGGTGCTCCTCAAGACCGCCGAGGTTATAAACTTCGCCCGGGGTTCCCTTGCTCAAGACTGCAGCCACTCCGAGTGAGTGGTCATCTACGTAGATCCAATCTCGAATGTTCGTGCCTTGCCCATAGACTGGTATCGGCTTATCTTCCATCGCGTTGGAGATCACCACTGGGATTAACTTCTCAGGATACTGGAACGGGCCGTAGTTGTTCGAGCATCGCGTAATGAGCACCGGGAAGTGGTACGTCTCAAAGTAGGCTCTGGCGATGAGATCTGACCCGGCCTTACTGGCTGAATACGGGCTGTTCGGGGCGATGGGCGTCGTCTCTTCGAATGCCGGATCTTCATTGGTGAGCGATCCGTAAACCTCATCGGTTGAAACGTGAAGGAATCTTTGGACACTGTTTCGACTTGCAACGCGAAGCATCACTTCGGTGCCGAGCACGTTCGTCAACAAGAACTGTGTCGGGTTTTCGATACTTCGATCAACGTGGGATTCTGCAGCGAAGTGGACTACTGCATCGACTGGTCTTCCAAAAGCTGAATGCGCCTGATCAAAAGCCGCCTGAACTTCGGCCTCATCAACGATGTCTCCCTTAAAGAAAGAGTATCGAGGGGAGTTTTCAAGGGAAGCAAGGTTTTCGAGATTACCGGCGTAAGTGAGCTTATCGAGGTTGAGGATGCAGAGATGTGGATTCTGAGCAATCATCAAACGAACAAAGCTGCTACCGATAAACCCGGCAGCTCCAGTCACGAGAATGACCTTCTTTTCTGAACTGAAGTCGAACTGTATCACTGTGCTTATCCAATCTCCATTGGCGGCTCGTTTGCGATTCGGTGTAGATATTGCCCGTACTCGCTCTTACCAAACATGTGAGCGCGAGTCAGGAGTTGCTCTCGATTAATCAAGCCGTTGTTGTATGCAATCTCTTCAAGGCAAGCGATTTTGACGTCCTGAAGCTCCTCAACTGTCGAAACGAAGATACTCGCTCTCAAGAGCGATTCGTGGGTGCCGGTGTCAAGCCAGGCCGTTCCCCGACCAATCTTTTGGGCGTAGAGCGTGCCCTTCTCTAGATACAGTCGATTGAGGTCGGTGATTTCGAGTTCGTTGCGCAAAGAGGGTTTAACTTGCGCTGCCAGTTCGCAGACGTCTCGGTCATAAAAGTACAACCCAACCGCCGCGTAATCAGACTTAGGATGTTGGGGTTTTTCCTCGATCGACAACACTCGATCGCCTTCCCCAAACTCAATCACGCCGTATCGATGCGGATCCTTTACTCGGTACCCAAAGATCGTGGCGCCTTCAGTGATCTGAGTGCATTCCTTGAGCATGCTCGTCAAGCCGTTACTGTAGAAGATGTTATCGCCTAAGATCAGACAAGCTGAGTCGCCATCTAAAAAGTCTTTACCTATCAGAAATGCCTGCGCAAGGCCGTCTGGGGATGGCTGCTCAGCATACTGAAGCCGAATACCAAAAGCACTTCCATCCCCCAACAGATTTCGGAACGACGGCAAATCTGTTGGTGTAGAAATGATCAGAATGTCTTCTAGCCCTGCAAGCATCAGGGTTGAAAGCGGATAGAAAATCATCGGCTTGCCACCTATGGGAAGCAACTGCTTGGAAACGATTTGGGTCGCTGGGAATAGGCGAGTTCCACTGCCACCGGCAAGAATAATTCCTTTCATAACGTGGGCCTTGACGCTTGAACGGAGTATATCCTTTCATCGCTCTGGTTCGACGAGCGTGAGTTTGAGGTAAGGCCTTTGACTTTTTGACCCATGAGTATGTCTTGAAGTGGTTCGGATCTAAGACTTTCTTCCATGCCGCGTCCCCAAATCCAATGTGCTGAATCGAGCCAGCTTGGTCACGTTGGGCTAATATCATGTTTGGCTTATGACAATTTTGCTCACTGGCGCAGCCGGTTTTCTTGGAAGTAATTTGACTGATCGGCTCATCGCAGATGGGCATGATGTTATCGGAGTAGACAACCTATGCACCGGTGACGCAAGGAATCTGAGTCACTTAAAGGATCATCCGCAGTTCCGGTTCATCGAACACGACGCCACATTGCCGCTCTCAGAAGAACAACTAAATGGTCAAGAGCTCGATTGGGTCATGCACTTTGCTAGCCCCGCGTCTCCGCCGAAATATTTGAAGCTTGCGATTGAAACACTTCGAGTCAATTCCGAGGGCACGTACCACCTTCTTGAGCTGACGAAGAAGCACCAGGCGAGTTTCTTCATCGCGAGCACGAGTGAGTGCTACGGTGATCCTGAGATCCACCCCCAACCAGAATCGTACTGGGGCAACGTCAACCCGATTGGACCACGAAGTGTATACGACGAG
Source organism: Fimbriimonadales bacterium (assembly GCA_038222255.1). GTDB lineage: Bacteria > Armatimonadota > Fimbriimonadia > Fimbriimonadales > Fimbriimonadaceae > Fimbriimonas. The sequence continues at coordinate 26,144 of JBBRHU010000001.1, forward strand.
GCCAAGCGATATGCTGAATCCATTACTGCGCTGTACAACCGAGATTTTGGTGTTTCAATCCGGCACATTCGAATCTTCAACACGTATGGTCCTCGAATGGACCCTGACGATGGGCGAATCGTCACCAACTTCATCAACCAAGCCCTTCGAGGTCAAGACCTTACGATCTTTGGCGATGGTTCTCAAACGCGAAGCTTTCAGTACGTCGATGACCTGGTCGAAGGGATTGTTCGGCTCATGGCCGTTGAATACCATGGCCCTGTCAATCTCGGGAACCCTGAGGAGTACACCGTGCTGGAATTTGCCGAACTGATCAACGAAGCGATGGGCGGACAACACAAGATCGTTTTCCATCCGCTCCCTCAAGACGATCCCAAACGCCGACGCCCAGATAATTCCCTCGCGAAACGGCTGCTTGACTGGGAGCCGAAGGTGCCCGTTCGTGAGGGTGTTCAACGCACCATCGAATACTTCACGAAGCTCCAAAGTGAGCGGTAGCAAACAATAAATCCGACGATGGAGTCTCCATCGTCGGATTAGGTGAAGCCTTAGCCGCGAATCAGCGCGAGCAATTCTTCCGTCTTCTGCTGCATCAAAGCAACATCACCCCGAGTTTCGACATTGAGCCGAATGACAGGTTCGGTGTTTGAACCACGAAGGTTGAATCTCCAGGTTGGGAACTCGACGCTGAGACCATCGATCTTCGTCACGACGCCATGCGCGTACAACTCCTCAACCTTTGCAATGACACCTTTCACGTCTTCAACATGAGAGTTCACTTCGCCCGAGCAAGGGTATTTCGCCATCATGTCGCGAACGAGTTCACCTAACGACTTGCCGGTCTTGCCCATGAGTTTGAGAGTGAGCAACATCGGAATCATTCCGCTGTCGCAATACCAGTGGCTCTTGAAATAGTGATGTGCGCTCATTTCGCCACCGTAAATGGCTTTCTCGGCACGCATCTTTTCTTTGATGAACGCATGTCCAGACTTGCACATTACGGCTCGACCACCCATCTGCTCGACGATCTCAAGCGTGTTCCAGGTTAGCCGAGGATCATAGATGATCGTTGCACCCGGGTTATCCTGCAGTAGTGCCTGAGCGAGGAGCCCAACAAGGTAATAGCCTTCAATAAAGAGGCCGGTCTCATCGAAGAAGAAGCATCGGTCATAGTCTCCGTCCCATGCGACTCCAAGGTCGTAGCCGCCCTTTTTCATCTCGGCTTCGATTGGGGCTCTGCTTTCTTCGAGAATCGGGTTAGGTACGCCGTGCGGGAAGTGGCCGTCTGGTTCAAACATCATCCGCGTGACTTCAATGGGCAAGTGCGGGCTAAGGGCATCCATCGCAATACCGGCTGCACCGTTGCCTGGACAGGCCAAAACCTTGAATGCTTTGAGTTCGGACGCAGGGCAGACATTGAGAAGGTGCTGAATGAATTCTGGATAAGCATCCTTCGTCTCGTTAGCGGCAGCCTCGATATTTGGCAACTCGATTCTGTTTGCCAGGAGATCTGCCGCCGTCTTCTCAATGTCGTTTAGACCAGTGTCTCCACTGATGGGTCGGCTCTCCGACCGCACCATCTTCATGCCGTTGTATTCGGGAGGGTTGTGGCTTGCGGTGATCATCACGCCACCGTCCAGCTCATAGAACGCGGTGGCGAAGTAGACCATTTCAGTGCCGATGAGCCCGAGATCAACCACCGAGCAACCGCCCTCATTGAGCCCCTTTGTCAGCGCAACTGCGAGCTCTGGTCCACTGAGTCGAATGTCGTAGCCAACACACACCTTTTTGGCATTAGTGTGGTGGGCATAGGCTTTGCCGATCGCATATGCAATCTCGGGATTGAGTTCTGACGGCACCTTGCCACGAACATCATAAGCCTTGAAACACGCGAGAAACTCACCCATGACGTAAAGCTACCCGAAGCTAAAGCGGTTCTTCACTCACTTAATGTTCGGGTTGCGAATGAGGATTCGAACTAGTGCTGAAGGCTCCAATACACCACTCGAGTTGCGAGCGATTTGTTAAGAGTGTAGAAGTGAATGCCAGGAGCACCCTTATCTAGCAATTCGCGACATTGTCGTGTTGCCCACTCGATCCCAGTCGCCATCACCGCCTGATCGTCTTCTCTCACTCGGTTGAGTCGGAGGAGCAAGTCCTCAGGAATCGTTGCACCACACATCGAGGTGAACCGCTCAACCTGGCTCACGTTTGTCACCGGCATGATTCCTGGAACGATCGGAACGGTTACGCCTAGCGCCCGTGCTCGGTCAACAAATGCGAAATAGGCCGCATTGTCAAAGAATAACTGAGTCACCAAGAATCCGGCTCCGGCATTCACTTTGGTGACGAGGTGTGACAGGTCTGCTTCCTTGTCTGGGTTCTCAGGATGCCCTTCCGGATAGCAAGCGCCGCCAATGCAAAACTTTCCAGTCTGATTAACGAACTCGGTCAATTCAGATGCGTAGGCGAAACCGTTTTCTACGGCAATGAAACTGTCGTCTCCCTTTGGAGGGTCGCCTCTCAGGGCCAAGATATTCTCAACCCCAACATCTTCGAGCCGATTCAGCACATCCTGAATCTCGCCTCGCTCATGTCCCACGCACGTGAGATGCGCCATAGCTTCGATCCCGATCTTGTTTTTGATATGGGATGCCACTTCAACGCTAGTGTCTCGGGAGCTTCCTCCTGCCCCGTAGGTTACAGAGACAAAGTCGGGGTTAAGCTCGGCCAGATGCTCAATCGTCGAGTAGAGCTTTTCAATTCCTGCCTCAGTCTTTGGAGGAAAGAACTCGAACGAAAAAACAGGGCCTGGCTTTGAAAATCGATCAACTATGCGCATACGACTGAGTCCGGGCGAAAGTGTACCGACCTCTTCGATGGCAACTCAACCAATCGGCTTAGTCAAGGCGTGTCCACAGAGACCCCGGAACCCAGTTCGAGCTTAGGTTCTGCGACATTGCTGCAATAGTTAGGCGTGATGAATTTGCAAGCTGGTCCTGTTGGCTCGGTTTAGAAGGCTGCCTTGGCTAGTTTCGAAAGGTACAATGCATCCTTAACGAGACTTGGTTTCGTTCCTTTTGAGTGTTTGGATATAGTGCATGCGTGTAGTTCTTTTCGCTGAAACCTTCTCCAAAAAAATGGGCTACCTGCAGAACTGTCTGCCGCGATCCATGGCGCGTCTGGGGATAGACATGCACGTCGTGACCCTCGATCTGCCCCCCTATTACCAGAACGAGGCATACCGCAAGGCATTCGATACCCTTGCTCCGAACGACCTTGTTGCTGGGACAACGGAAGATCTCGATGGATACAAGCTCCACGTCATTGGCCACACAAAACAACTTGGCTACATGCGCGGGGTCGGGCTGGAAGAGAAGATTCGAGAGCTGAAACCGGACATTGTCCAGACCATGGCCCCCATCGGTTGGATTCCGATGGATCTTGCCATCCTGCAGCCCAAACTCAATTTTAAGCTTTTCACGGCAAGTCACTACACGGCCTACGCTTTTCCTCTTTCTACCGCCAACCTTCCGAAGTGGCACCCCCAGATGATAAAGTGCTTCCTCCTGCGGACGCTTCCTGGGCGGTTCGTTTCGAAGCGGACGGTCAAGTTCTACGGAGCAACCGTGGACTGTACAGAGGTTGCTGTCGGCTACTTTGGCGTTGCCGCAGAGAAGGCATTTCAGTCAGAACTCGGCGTTGACACGGATATCCTTTACCCGGTCACTTCAGAAGCTGACCAAGCATCAAGAGCAAATGAGCGAGCAGAGCTAGGAGTTCAAGACCACGAAGTCCTCTGCATCTACACCGGTCGCTTCTTTGAAGAGAAGAACCCGCTCGTACTCGCGAAAGCCATTGATCGATTGCAAAAAGCCGGAGAGCCGTTCCGTGGTTTGTTCATTGGCGATGGCGACCAGCGTGCCGAAATTGAGGCCTGCAAAGGTTGCGTTGTCCGCCCCTTCCGCCCGTTTAAGGAACTCGGTCATGTCTACCGCAGTGCGGAGCTTGGCTGCTGGCCACAATCGGACTCGATGGCCGTTCTAGACTGCGCAGCCTGTGGGCTCCCTGTAGTCGTAATGGACCGACTACCCTCAACCGAGCGCTATGAAGGCAACGGCGTGACCTACGAGATGGGTAACGACGAAGACCTTGCGCGTGTGCTGGTCACCTTGAAAGACCCCGCTCGCCGCAAAGAACTTGGCGACTTTGGCGCGAAGAAGATGCGAGAGAAGTTCAGCTGGGACAGCATGGCCCAACAGCGCATCGCCGATTACAAAAAAGCCCTCGGAAAGTAGTCTTCTCCAAGGGCTTGACTGGCTTAGCTGCGACCGACGCTAAGATAGAACAATCCAGCAGCTCGTACCGCTTCTGGATTCCAGAACGCTCGACCGTCGAGAATTGCTTCAACCCCGCTGGCCTTGAGCGTAGCGAAATCCAAGTCAGCAAACTCCGGATGCTGAGTCACGAGGACAAGTACCTCTCCTGCGATACCGCTCGGTGTGAATCCGTGGCCCCGAATCTCGTCATCGCTGTACAGCGAATCATTCAAGCTGACCACTGCCCCATGAGCCTTGAGGACTTCTTGGACGATGAACGCTGGGGATAGCGTGTGTTCTTTCACGCCAGGGCGAAATCCGAGGCCAAGGATAGTGACTCGCTTTCCACTCAACGATTGCCAAGCGCGCTCAAGACGAGAAACCAGGTGCTCGGCCTGACCATCATTGATCTTTCGCGCAAGGACAGGAATATCCGCCGTCAGACCTCTTTCCTCGGCATCGCGGATGAGGAAGTAGGGGTAAAGCGGGGTGCAGTGACCACCCACTCCAATACCAGGCGAGAGCAGATAGGCTTCTCCGTCGGTATTGGTCGCTTTGGCCACACGTGCATAGTCAATTCCGAGCGCCTCAGCGTATCGAGACAGCTCGTTCGCGATCGCAATGTTTGCATCTCGGTAAACCATGCCCGAAAGCTTGGCAAACTCCGAAGCTTCAAGCGACCCGACATCCATAGCTTCAGCGCCAAGGTAGGTCGTGTAGAATTCAGCGGCGCGGGTACCGGCGGCTTCGGTGAGACCGCCCACAATCTTCGGCGTCTTAGCGAGGTGATCTAAAACGAGTTTGCTCTTCACGCGTTCTGGAGAGAAAACGAGATCAAAATCTACGCCTGCCTTAAGTCCGCTCTCTTCGAGCAGTGGGATGAAACCACGGGTGGTGCCGACCGGGAGCGTCGTTTCGTAAGTCACCATTGCGCCCTTCTGCAACCCAGCGGCGATCGCGCGGGTGACGTCTTCGATGATGCCAAGATCGGCGTGGCGAGATTCGGTGAGGTGGACGGGCACGATAATGATGATCATGTCCGCCGTGCGTACGGCTTCGGTCGTGTTCGTGGAAGCCTTGAGGCGACCCGCTTCGACCTGTACTTTGAGGAGTTCGGGAACGCCAGGCTCCTCAAAGGGACACTCGCCGCGGTTGATGATATCAACTACGCGTTGGCTGACGTCACAGGCAGTGACATGACCGCCCATACTGGCGATCTGGCAGGCAAGAGGCAGGCCCATCTTGCCCGCGCCGATGACGACGACGGATTGATCTTTCATTGGTGGTTGTTTAGCTCAGGCTGGCGTCGTATTTCTTCACGGCGGCGATGACGGCAACGACCATCTCATCGGTCATTTCTGGGAACATCGGGATAGAAACTACTTCCGAAGCGACCTGTTCGGCCACCGGGAAATCGCCTACCTTGAAGCCCATATCCGAATAACCGCCAAGCGTATGGATGGCAAACGGGTAGTGAATCGCTGTACCAACGCCTTCATCGGACATGAACTTCATGAACCCATCTCGATCCTTCACACGGACAGCATAGATGTGATAGACGTGTCTACGATCGGAGTAAGCCTTGGGCAAGACGACGTGCTTGAGGCCAGCGAGCTCTGCGTCATAGCGCTTAGCAACCGCTCGGCGCGCTTCCGTCCAGCCTTCCAAAAGTGGAAGTTTGACCCGTAAGATTGCACCTTGGATGCCCTCAAGTCGAGCATTAAAGCCAACCATCACGTGGTGATACTTCTTCTCTTGCCCCCAGTCTCGGAGCATTCTCAACTTCTGAGCAAGCTCGTCGGATTGGGTCGTCACGAGACCGCCTTCGCCATAAGCACCTAGGTTCTTTCCGGGATAGAAGCTGAAGCCGGACATGTCGCCCATGCTGCCGCAGCGTCGTCCCTTGTACTCAGCGCCATGTGCTTGGGCAGAGTCTTCAATCACGAACAGGTTGTGCTTCTTCGCAATCTCTAGGATCGGGTCCATGTCTGCGGGCTGACCGTAGAGGTGAACGGGCATGATCGCCTTCGTCTTCGGCGTGATTGCTGCCTCGAGCTTTGTAGGGTCGAGCGTGTAAGACTCAGGGTCGATATCGACGAGAATCGGGTGGGCGCCTATGTAGCGAATGGCCGCCACGGTGGCAACAAATGTGTGTGCAACGGTGATGACTTCGTCGCCTGGTCCAACTCCACACGCTAGCAAGGCTAGGTGGAGTGCACTCGTTCCCGAGTTCATTCCAATGCCGTGCTTGGCTTGGCTGAACGCCGCAAACTCATTTTCAAACTGTTTGACTTCATCACCCAGAACGAACTGGCCGGAATCGAGAACCTTCTCGATCGCGGCCATAATCTCTGGCTTGATGGATTGATACTGCTGCTTTAGGTCAAGGAAGGGAATCATGAGTTTTTAGAAGTCGACGGATGCGCCTTGAGCCTTCATAGAGCGCTCGGCAGCTTCGAGAATACGAACGATACGCAAAGCAGCCCGACCACCGGTCAGTGGTTGCTCACCTTGCTCAATACAGCGAACGAAATGAGCGGCTTCCGCTTTCAGAGCTTCGGTCATATCGAATTGAGGCATCCAGATATCACCGGTTCGGCGATATGCAAGCGGAATCTGGTTTGGTCCAGTCATCTCTTCCCGCTTGACGACACCTCGGTCATAAACCTTGATCTTCTCAACGGGGTCAAGATCGTCGAACACGACCATCTTTTGACTCCCGCCGACGAGCGTCGTTCGCAGCTTGACGGGTGAGAGCCAGTTCACATGAATGTGAGCGATGAGGTTGTTCGGATAGAACAGGGTCATGTAGGCCACGTCTTCTGGGAGGCCCTCGATGTGGCCACAGCCAGTGCAGGACACCCGAAGCGGATCCTGTGGAACCCAGAAACCAAAGATGGAAAGATCGTGTACCGCCAGATCCCAGATGACGCTCACATCGTGCTGAATTAGGCCGAGGTTGACCCGAACTGAGTCGAGGTAGTAAAGCTCACCGAGTACACCGGTGTCGATCAGTTCCTTAACCTTTTGAACAGCGCCCATGTAGCAGAAGGTGTGATCAACCAGGAGCACCTTGCCAGACTTTTCTGCGGCTTCAACGACGTCTTGCGCTTCTTTAACTGAACCAGCAAGAGGCTTTTCGACGAGCACGTGCTTCCCAGCGGCAAGAGCTTTGAGGGCGAGCGGTGCGTGGGTTGAGACCGGAGTTGCGATAACGATCGCGTCAATCGTCGGGTCTTCCAGCAACGAATCAAAGCTATCCGTGACTCGGGCATGCGGGTAGCGAGATTGTGCTACTTCCCGATTTTTGGGGCTCAGGTCACAAATTGCTGCGAGCACCGCGCCAGGGGTCTCATTAAAGTTTCGACATAGATTGGGACCCCAGTATCCAAATCCAACGACCGCTATTCTTGCCATAAGTTATTCTGCCTCCGCGAGCTTCGCCTTGAGATCGTCGACATTGCCGCGCAACCTAGCAGGGACACCCGCGACGACAGCACCATCTGGCACATCCTTCGTCACAACAGCACCCGCACCGATGAGGGCTCTTTCGCCGATTGTCACACCACCCATGATCACTGCGCCACTTCCGATAGAAGCGCCTTTTTTAACCAAGGTGGGGACGACTGACCAATCGGCCTCTGATTGGAGGCCACCCGAATCTGCAGTCGCACGAGGAAGGATGTCATTAATGAACATCACCCCGTGTCCAACAAAAACTTCGTCTTCGATCGTCACTCCTTCACAGATAAACGTGTGAGAAGAAATCTTGCAAAACTCGCCAACGCTGGCGTTTTTCTGGATTTCGACGAAGGTTCCGATTCGGGAATTACTGCCTATTTTGCAACCGTAAAGGTTGACTAGGCTTTCGTGATAGATGGAGACGTTCTCGCCTCGATCAATGTCTCTGAGCGGCATCTCAACAGGATTATACTCGCCAGCCTATGAGCGCAAGCTAGGTCCCTGCTCGTTCGTTGAATTGGTCCGAGTCAGTTAACTTCCCTCTCCGCTGATCAAACCGGTTAGTCGCAATTTCTAGAATCAGAATTTAGGTAGGCGGTCGAGCGGAACATCCCGGAGCCTAGGGCAAGCAGCATCCTTTGCGGCCAAAATCGGCGGCGCGGCGGGCCATTTGATTCCAAGGTCAGGATCTGACCAAAGAATGCCACCCTCGCACTCTGGACGATATGTCTCCGAACATTTGTAGATCACCACTGCCTTATCGCTCAGCACATAAAACCCGTGGGCAAACCCGGTGGCAATCGATAGATGAAGGTTGTTTGTATGAGAGAGCACGTATGCAACGTGCTGACCAAACGTCGGAGACCCCAACCGGATATCAACCGCAACATCCAGAACCTCACCTTCCAAGACGCTGACCAATTTTGCCTGCGCATATGGCTCCTGATAGTGAAGGCCCCGCAACACGTTCTGCTTGGAAACCGAAACGTTGTCTTGGACATAGGGGCCGACGATTCCGCACTTCTCGTAGGCGGGCTCATTCCATATCTCACGGAAGAATCCGCGATCATCAGGAAATGATCGACCCTCGATCAAGTGGATACCCACCAAGCTAGTTTCAGAAACTTTAATCAAATACAGAACCTCGCGCAAAATGCAAACACACCAGATACCCCAGAACTGACCACCGGGATCTAAGAGTCATTTAATCAGACTTGTCAGACCATCATGCTACTGTGTACCGAATCACAAGAAAATAGAAAGAATAGATGGCAGTTTGCGCGAGAGAATACGCCGCCATCGCCCACATGAACGAGCCGCCTAGGTAGTAGGCCGCCGTGAGAGAGGCAACCGACAAGATTAGGTTTGCAAAGTCGTACCAGAGCTTACGCTCAACGCGGTTAATAACGATCAAAATCCTAGAGATCGGGCTTGAAACGACTCCTGCGATCAGTGCAGGCGCAAGCATCGCGATGATTGAACCAACCCCTACCCACTTGCTCCCAAAGATGATCTTCTCAAGAAACGGGGCGAGAATTGCCATCGGGATATAAATCAACAAGGCGGCTTGGAAGAGCTTCTTGGCTGCTTTCACCGTGAAGGCAAGCATCTCCTCCGGTGTGTCTCTCTGAATTTCAGAGATGCGGTTGTGAAAGACGTCGGCTACGCTACCCGAGATCAAGGCTGCAGGAATGGTCACGATTCGCTGCGACAACATGAAGAGTCCCGCGGCTTCGATTCCGTAAAAGTGAGAGATAATCGGAAACGGAATCGCAGAAGAAAGCGCATCAATCATCGACGATGGAAGCAAGATTAGAGGCATTTTCTTATACTTCTTGATCACCTCGACAAAAATCGGGTAGTTGCTTCTTCGGACGACTTCCCGCATGCGACCTTGCGCTCCGGCAAAGAGTCGTGCAATGCCAAATATCCGTCCACCTATCTCGCCACAGAGTAGGCCAAGCCAGCTCGTGTTGATAATTCCAACGGCGACTGGAATGAGTGCTCTCGCAAATCCCTGACTCACAAGTGCTTTGCTAATGAGCGAGAAATTGGCAGCTCTAACATGCCAAAAGCGAAAGGCTGTAAATGTTCCTGTTGAGATTAAGATCAAGAACGCAGGCAAAATCGACCAGAGCGGTAGCAACTCATAGCTGAGCAATCGCCCTAGGATCAGCATCGCCATGACGATGCACGCAATGATTGCTACCGGAATGGAGAGCAGAACAGTAGTTGCGAGCAAGTAGTCGGCATCTTCCTCCGTCTCGGCAGAAGGAATGGCTGAGTCGAACCGCAGCCCAACCGCCATAGCTCCAAACGAAACAAAAGCCATGAAGACCGAAACAAGGCCTAGTGCAGCAGGCGAGTACTGTCTCGTAATTATTGGGGTCGTCGCGATAACGACGATCTGACCAATTGCGGTTCCACCGCCAAGCTTGAGTGAATTTGCGATGGTCGGCGACGATAGCCACTTCATTTTCAATGTAGGGCCACCACGTTAATTTGCAATCTGGACTTCGAGGGAGGGCACATTAGATGGCAAGCGCTCGCTTTCCGCTGCAAAAGCACTTTATGAAATTACCAGAATTCAAACCCGCTCCCTGGACCTTCGAGCGAACCCCAAGGGCTCCTCATTGATTCTTCGCAGCGGACTTCATTGCAGCTTCTATCTGAAGAAAACATCCAGAGCGACTGCAGTTCTTCACAACAAAGTCTCGCGCATTCATGCCCATTTCCTTGCCAAGGTTCGGTTCTTTCATCAGTTTCCGAATAGCATTGCAAACATCATCGTGCGATTCTGTGGAAACGACGACGCCACAGTTTGCGTCATGGACCAGGCTCGTCAATTCATTTTCCGACGACGTGATCGCCAAGATCGGCCGACCGGCGGCCATCTGTTTATAGACCTTGCTGGGAACGGAGACTTGCGCAGCTTGCTTGTTGAGCGCGACGACGCTCATATCGCTCGCGCGGAGCACGTCTGGATAAAGCGCAAGCGGCTGGAAGGGATGGAAATTCACATTAGTGAGCCCCTTTTCTGCCACGTCCTGCTTCAAATCTTGTTCGCGAACACCACCACCGATGATCACAAACCTGACTGGCTCGTCCTGCATCCTTGCTGCAGCTTCGATCAATCGCTCGATACAACTGTTATTGCTCAGGCTTCCTGAGTAAATCACGGCGAACTCACCCGGCTGGATGCCAAGCTTCTTTCGGAATTCAGGATCGGGATCACCGGGCTGGATAAAGTCGGTATCGGCCCAGTTCCAAACAACATCAACCTTTTCAGCTACAACGCCCTTCGCCATGAGATTTCGCTTGAATCCATCGGAAATCACGACAACGCGTGATGATTTTCGATAGACGTAGTTTTCCATGCGCTTAAAAAAGTGAATCAATTTAGGATTTCGGAGGAAACCCATATCGATGGCGGCATCTGGATAGATGTCCTGAATGTTCGTTATGAGCGGAGTTCGCTTCCAGAAGCTCAGCCACGCCCCAACGACACCCAAGGGCAACGGCGGGAGGATGGCATAGATGACATCATGCTTCTTTCGTCGGAAAAGGCACCCGAAGAACGTCGATGCACAGAAGGATCCCCAATTCAAGAGTCTTGATTTCGATGAATCTGACGGATTAGCGTAGATATACGAGCGCCACACATCGACCTTATCGAGCTTCTCCTTCTGAAAGAACTTGCCTTTGTATCCATCAAAAACAATCCGTGCGGGGTAGTGCGGAAATGCAGTTCCTACTGTCACATCGTGGCCTAGAGCCACCATGCCCCGGGCAAGCTCAGCCACCCACACCCCAGATCCAAATTCTTCTGGCGGGTAATACTGACAAAGAATTAGGATTCTCATAGTGTGATCAGATTTTGAGGCGACATTACGGTCAGCTACTTAGCTGAATCCTTTGTAGAAAGGATCCCTTTTCTTAAGTATGCCAAGGCGATCCGTCGCATAAACCGCAAGCCCACGCCGCTGAAAAGTGCAAGTCCCTTGGGCAAACGTAGACTTCTCGGAAGAGTTCGGCCGTGGGCGGTCAATACGGCGAGATAGACCTGGTAGACGTTCTCTCGAAGAGGTCCTTCAAGCACAATTCCTGATAGTGCTGTACCTGCCAAATAGAGGTCATTGTGAAAGTGAGCTAACGTAGAAAAGTGATAGAGCACCAGAGGCTGGTCGTCTAAGAAAACTTGACCGTTCTTGACGCTCACAGTATATTGCTCAACATTCCAAGGGGCAGCATTTACCCCCACATGGTTTATGTCGACAACACCCTTAAAGCGTTTGGAAAACTGGTTCAAATACTTCTGATCTGCGAACTTCTCCCCTTCATAGCGGTCGTAGCACCATTCGATGCAGCTTTCTAGCCACCAGTTGCAGCAAGCAATTCCATTCTCATCAGATCTAAATGAAACCCATCCAACATTATAAATGCCTGCCTTTTCTTCTAACCGCTTAGTTTTCTTCGTATACCGGTGGGGAGTGATTCCGACAGAAGCACCTTTCAAACTCTCGATCACAGGAGTAGGATCGCTAAAGAAGTACATGTCGCTGTCAACATAGGTGACGAGTTCAACAGGTGTATGGTCAAGCATATATTTGACCACCGCTGGAGTTATAGTAAAGAGATATTCGCTGGCAGAGCGATTCTTCTTCGCTTCCTTTAGCGCCGGATAGGCCTCTTCAATGCTTGTCTTTGAGAAGCCATAAACGTTCGGAATGTGAAGATTTTCAACCTCTTTCTCGCACTGTTCTGTCATACAGGCGATGTAGAGAACTGCATCTGGCGCATAGCGCGTCAATGATACTTGCAACGCTACGGCGCGCGGTAAGTATCTTTCATCGCACAACGTTACAAAGACGCATTGTTCTGTGCTTGCCATCTTCGTGCTTAGACCTTAAACTCCATTAAGCACTCAACAACATACTCGCAGTCTTCATTCGTGAGCTCCGGATAGATCGGCAAACAAGAAATTCGCTCACTGTGCTTGACCGTTTCCGACATGTCAGAGCCGGTCTTGACAAGCTCGCTGTAACCAGGTTGAAGATGAACCGGCATCGGATAGAGCAAGCCTGTTGTAATTCCCTTCTCTGCTAGGAATGCGACAAGCGCATCACGGTGCTCGGACTGAAGCCCGTATTGATGATATACGTGGTAGCACCCTTCGGCTTCGGTTGGGTGGATAAGGAGGGGGTTCTGTGCCTTTTGATAGATCGCGGCGATCTCCCGTCGTCGGGCATTATCCTCTGAGAGGAAGGGGAGCTTCGCAGACAAGATCGCTGCTTGCATCTCGTCAAGACGTGAATTCATACCACTGATCTCGCTGATGTAGCGCTTGCGCCAGCCGTACTGCCTAATTAGCCGGCACCGGTCAATCAGCTCGTCATCGTCGGTTCCAACTGCTCCACCATCTCCAATTGCACCGAGGTTCTTGGTCGGGTAGAAGCTGTAAGAAGCGATTTTCCCCCATGTGCCAACGGTCTTTCCATTGACTTGCGCCCCGTGAGCTTGCGCACAGTCTTCGACGACGGGAATTCCATACTCGGCGGCGATGCTTAGAATTGCCTCAATATCCGCTGGGTGACCGTAGAGGTGAACGACTACAATGGCTTTGATCGCCAAATCCTTGTACTGCTCAAGGGCTTCCTTGAGAGCAGCCGGGCTCATCGTCATTCTCTTCGGATCGATGTCGACAAGAATTGCCCGTGCGCCGACGAGGTCAACCGCAGACACTGTCGCAACCGCAGTGCTTGAAACTGTGACCACCCAATCGCCTGGACCAACTCCGAGAGCACGGAGCGACAAGATGATGGCGTCCGTCCCGTTTGCAACACCGACTGAATACTTGCTTCCAAGCCAACTCGCAAAGTTCGCTTCGAAGCTTTTGACCTCTTCACCGAGGATATACCACCCGCTATCGAGCACTCGAGTAATGGCGGCATCAATCGACTTGCGATACTTCGCCGTGGAGGCACCGGGTTTTGCAAACGGGATTGTCTTCATAACTGTTAACTAAAGGTAATACGGAAGGCGTTCTTCAAAATACTTGACTGTCTTTTCCAAGCCAGCCTTGATGCTCGTGCGTGGAGCCCAGCCAGTTTCGGCCTTAAAAAGAGAGTCGTCTGAGTAATAATCGCCGATGTCAATCTTCTTTCGATCCTCCGGATATTCCCGAATCGAGTATTCCCCACCGGGAACCACTTCCAGAAGGATATCAGCAAGCTGCTTAAGCGATAGGATCTCTAGCCCACCAAGGTTGTAGACCTTGCCGTTCGTGACATCAGAAGCCGCCGCAAGCAACAGAGCTTCAACGCAGTCCTCAACATAGGTGAAGTCTCGCAATTGATCGCCACCCCAGACCTCAAATGGCTTGCCGTGAAGAACCTGTTTGATCCAGATACCAACGAACGTCTGGCGGGCGTCTTTGATTCTCATATGCGGCCCATAGGTATTCGTCAGTCGAATACACGTAGATCGCAGGTTATAGACGTTGCTATAGAGAATGTGATAACCCTCTCCTGCCAGCTTGTTCACGCCATTTACATCAACTGGGTTCAGGGGATGTTTCTCGTCAACGGGAAGGTAGTTCGGTCGACCGTAGATTTGCCGCGTGCTCGCGTAGACTGTCCTTGCCTCGGGAGCGTACACTCGGAGGGCCTCAAGGATAGAGAGCTGGGCGGAGCAGTTGATCTCTAAGTCCGTGTAAGGATCGGACATTGAGTCCATATGGCTCGTCTGACCCGCGAGGTTAAAAACGTAGTCCTGACCTCTTACTAATTCACGAAAGCTATAAGGATCGCGGACATCTGAGATATTGACTCGAACTTTATCCTTTATCGCTCGAATATTCTCAAGCGATCCGCCGTATTGAGGGATCAAACTGTCTACAAGGAGCACATTGGCTCCCAATTCGACCAAAACAGCGGCTAAGTTTGAACCAATAAATCCCAAACCACCAGTGATGAGAACATTTTTACGACTGTAGTTCTGGGTATGCGGCATTTACAATCCTTCAGCAATCTTAATTCATTGAGAATACGCCTTTTGAAGGGCTTGATAAATCTCAATGGTATCGGCGAACCAGCTAATCCACCGACGAAGACGCCAAATTATACCTACAATTGAGAGCTTGCTCCGGGAACTGTATCCCGCGTTGTTCAAGATTTCTGGAGAAATGCGTTAAGGTATTCACACTAAAACCTCACCCTTTCCAGGTCCTCGATGCTTGCCCGAAGGGCCCTTCGATCGTAGAGCTTGGTGGTTCGTGAGTCCGCATGTCCAGCAATCCACTGAGCCTTCTCCAGACTTCCTCCATTCTCAAGGAAATTTGTGATTCCGGTGGCTCTGAAACTGTGACATGAAAATTTTCCCACAATTCCACACCGACTTACGCGCCTCTGAACCATCGCATACACATCAGTTCTTTGCATCTTTTTGGATTCTAGGAGGCCCGTTCTGCCCCTCGCGGATCTAAACAGTGGTGCATCGTTAGCACTTTCGCCGAGCGCCACGACGTACGAATCCAAGAACTCTTCGAGCCTGTGATTACAAGGGATATCTCGCTGCATTCCGCCCTTTTCGTTCAACTGAAGGTAGGATCGTCGACCCTGCGCATAGTAGTCCTTCATCTTCAATTTACAGACAGCTTCAACTCGGGCAAAGCTGAATGCCATGACGCCGATCAACGCTCGATCCCTCAGGTCAATAAGGAGTGTCGGATCAAAAGAAGCAAATAGAACCTGCATATCTTCGTGATCGAAGGCAGGGGTCTTCCCTTCTGACCGTGAGAACTTCTCCGTCCGAACTTCTCGCACGGGGTTCCGTTCGAGCACCCCCTTTTCAACCCACCAGGCAAACAGCCGCCTTAAGGCAGAAAAATGCCGCTTGACAGAGGGTGGCGAGAGTTCTTTACGAAGCACTTCTCTATAGGCGGCAAGATGAAGGGTCGATACTTGGTCGACCGCAAACCCTCGCTCGACACACCACTGAGAAAATCGAGTCACATCCCTCAGATAGCTCTCTCGTGTGTTGCGGTTGGTGATCTCCGCCGCAAAAAACTCGAAGAAGGTCTCCTGGGTTCTCCCACTCGACCTGAGAATGATGGCCGGCCACACCACTTGACCCTCTCGGATGGGAAAAAGTTGTGCCGGTTCGGTCTCATCCATCATTTGCATCTTACCCACACATAAAAGGGGTTATGTGTGGGTAATCAAGGCGTTCAAAGAAAGCTGGGTATCACTTCAAACGGTTCACCTATGGGAGGGGGTTCGCGCGCCTGCACTGACCCACCATTGGCATTAGGCCAGCATCAATCTTTGATCGAAGGCCAAAACTCGCGCGCAATTTCCGGGTCGGCGGTTATTCGCCAGTCGGTCTCCTTCTTGGCGTCAAACCACACGATCGTGTCTAGGCGCGGCATCCCTGGTAGGGTAGCGAACATTTCCGCGATCCAGGTGGCGCGGTTACCGCCCTCCGGCGCGCAACCCATTTCCGCCACCCAGACCGGTTGTGAGCCGAGGGCGGCGATGCGATCGTAGTAAGGACGCGCGATATCCTCGAACGACCGCCACCGGCTCCAGTGGCGGGCGGTACCCCAGTTGTAGACACTTAGACCCAACACATCCACCACGTCGCCCCCAGGGTAATAGCCTTCCATTCGGTTCTCGTCGGGCATGTCGCCCGCGTTGGGGTTCCAGACCCAACGCACGTTCGTCGCGCCCTCCTGCTGGAAGATATGGTGGAGTCTGCGCCACGCGTCCACGTAAGCGCTTGGCTCGTGACCTCCGACGGGGGTGCTCCAGCCATGCCAAAAGCCGTTCGGTTCCGGGAGCGGGCATAGGTGGATGGTGCGCCCCCATTCGCGCGTACGCGCCGCCCACCGGCGCACGTAGTCGTCGTGCGCTCCCTGCGCAATGGTGGCAACGGAGAATTGATGTTGAAGGACTTGCCGGCCCGGCCTCCACGGCTCCCACTTGACCAGGACATCGCGGTCCCCAGCGGACTTTACCCAACGGGGCTGGAACTCCCGAGCTCTCCGCGGAAGCGGGAAGCCGGTGTCCCACCACTGGTACCACATAGCCACGTCAACGCGGCGGTGCAGGATCTTTTCGGCCCTGTCAAGATGCTTGCCGCTGGCCCAGAGGGGAAATGGCGGAAAGTAGCCACCGAAGCGAAGCGGTCTCCCTTGCAAGAAGTGTAGCGTTGCCAACCTTTGGATCACAATTTACCGTCGGGGTGTTTCACTTTGCAAATTATTTTGCGTAATTATCTGGGCGCTATTTGGCGTAACCTCTCGCGGTGGACCAACTGGCAACATTGTCAGAGGAGACCCGAGATCTCGCACTCGGGCGATTCCGCTTGTTGCAGCCGCACGTGGAAAATGACGTTACTTCCTGCACGAACCAGGCTGCTTTCCCCCCTCAAGCAAATGTCGAAATTCTGCGATGCCCTCGCTAGCGCTGCATAATCCAAGATTTTTGGGAGAAGCAGCCTAAAAACGAGGCTCTGTGACCGCCGTAGCGGGTCTTGTTCCGGTCCAATGACTCCCGAGACTTGGAAATTTCAACCAAACAGCGAAGCTGCCAGGCGAATCCGCAGTGCAGAACGGTGGGTACCGAGGCGAGAAGCGCCCGTCGGCAGCCGTAAAGAGCGAAGCGGGACCATTTACCTGTGGAGCGAAGCGGAATTGGCATCGGTCAGGCGTCCGGCGGCGGAGTGCTTCCGAGAACCCTTAGCCTTTCGCAAATTCCCCAAGTCCTTTCGCGTAGTAGCGCCAGGGGCCGCCTTGCACCACCTCACTCTCCTCAATGAGCGCAAAGCCGAGCCTTTCGACTAGGAGTGCAACCGCCGGTTTCCTTTCAAGAACAACTCCGACACATACGCGGACGCCCTGGCGCACAAGCCAACTCTCGGCAAACCTGAATACCCTCACGAACAGGCCGATTCCTCGGCGTTCCTTCCACACAACCGCTCGCTCCGCTACAGCTATTGAGGCCTGATCCGCGCCGTAGCGAGCACAGACCTTGCTATAGGGGTACCCATGGTCGCCGATGAACGGTCCATCCCTTCTCAAACTAAGACGAAGGGTAGCTGCGCAAACGCCGCCGTCGTCAAGCGCGACCACAATTCTCGAGCGCCTATCCCGCTCGTCACCGAATGTCTTGACCGCATGATCTGCATAGCGCTCATCACCTTCTTCGAGAAAGAACACGTCGTAGCGCAAGCGCTGCGCCAGTAGGACTTCAGCCTCAGTCTCCGCGAATCCAATCCGAAAGGTTTGTCCGTTCAGCGTAAGGTTCTCAACTTCGCGCATGGGAATAGTATAAGAGAACAACTGCCAATCTCGGGATTCGAGTTCAATCTCAACGCTAGATTTGTCAAACTCTGCGAATGCGGTTTAGCTTCGGCGTGGAACACGAGCGGTTTTTGTCCCGCCGGAATGGAGATGCGCCCGGACTTGGCGACCTGAAGCGTCTTGCCCAGATACTAGAGAAGCGAGGATGGGATTCGCTCCCAGCGGGCGCCGCGTTTGACTTAGCCGGTCCTGCGGAAATTACCGGAACGCGACTCAAGACTGACTTTTGCACAAACCTATTAGAGGTTGTCCTGCCCCCCTTGTCTTCGCTCGATACCGCCAAGAACTTCCTGCTGAGCGCGTGGAGGGACGTTGAAGACTCGGCGGGCCAACTGGACCTCGTGGTATCTACATATTCGGCTCTCAGCCAAATGCCAACCAACGTTGTTTTTGCGCCTTCGTCTAGCGACAAAGACGGAGCCCGAATTAGTAAGACGCTCGGACGGCCAATGCCTCGGTGCGGATGGGGGATTCCGGAGTATCCAGCAACGATTGCTGCCACGCATGTGCATATTGAATCGGATATCGCTGCTGATATTTCCTTGCTTCCTAGCCTGTACGCCGTCGAATACATGGTGCCCCTGTTATTTGGGAACAGCACCGATTGGCTAGGCAGGACCGCCCATTGTGTCCATCCGATGGTTTACCGATGGAATTACCGGCCAAGTCAATTGAACATCGGTTTCCCACGCAAGATTCCGACGTATGTTTCTGAAACCGATGCCTTGGACCGCGACTACTCACTGATCGTGCCCCGGCGAGAATTCGGCACCCTAGAGTTCCGGTCAGCTTGCTCTCAGCCAACAATCGATCGAGTAATAAGCTTGGTCGCCTTTAGGTTGGCCGCCGTCCTGGCGGCGCGGGATGGACTAATCAGCCCGTTGGCGGGCATGCGCCAGCGCTTTTATAGGGTGGCCCTATCAGGACAATTCGAGCGCGAGCTAGTCGAAGAGCATTGGTCCATTCTCCTTGACTTTGCGGGCGCGCTGGGAATTGCAGACTATCTTAACCACAGTAGGTATCACTTTGCAAATTATCTGGCGTAAATATTTGCGCGCTATTTGGCGTAACCGGAGACGGGATTGGCTTCTGTTGAACCTACGAACGGATCCCGGCAGGACAACTTACGCCATTTAATTCGCAAATATTTATGCCGAGTATCTCGCAAAATGACAGACTTGCCTTGTCGATCAATCAAACCTGAGTCGATTTGAAGGGCGAGCACGTTCCTACTCCAGCCGTTCTCGGTCGTTTTTTGGGCATACCATAGCCTCTGCTCCCGCGTGGCAATCTTCTTAAGCAGGGCGAGATTGTGATACCAAGTGATTTGTGCAAGCGGCCCTTGCACAATTTCCTCTTCGGGCCAGGCCTCCGCAAACGACCTCATGTATTTCAGGTTTCGAGGTGAGAACCCCTTCATGGCCGGATATTCCGCCTTCAGGTCTTGAGCAAGCCTGTCAATGACCCGAGCGCCCCACCCCTCTTTGGTCTGCCGCTCCAGAATATCTCGTCCGATGCTCCAATACAGGAGAACCATTTCGCTGTTCACCGAAAGACTGGCACGCATCTGCGCATCTCGGATCCGGGCCTTAAGGCTCCCGAGAAGTTCGGCATATCCGGTCGGGACAATTTCGCTCATTCGTTTTCCGTCGGTCGGCGCGCGTTGCACTTGGCTCCATCCATATCTCAATTCCAGAACCGTTCCAAGTAGCTCTCCAGAAAAATTATGACGGGCTGAGTCGTCCTCGTTTTCGGATCCACTTCGGGTAGGGCCTCCGATTGCCGCAAAACAGCGAAGCTGGCGGTCGAATCCGGAGTGCGGAACGGTGGGTACCGAGGCGGGAAGCGCCTGTCGGCAGCCGTAAAGAGCGAAGCGGGACCATTTGCCTGTGGAGCGAAGCGGAATGGGCATCGGTCAGGCGTTCGCCGGCGGAGCGCTTCCGCCTTGGGCGGAGACCGTTCATGCGAAGTGTTCGACTGGCGTCGAGCGTGGGATAGCACAACGAAAGCAGGTGAAGGACCATTCGCTCTTCGCGATCGCGGACGCCCGTTAGGGAGGGGACCCGCGAAGTGGGGAGGGAGCGGAAAGATAAGTCGGTGACAATCACATGGTCTAGGAGTGGAATGCCCAGAAGTTAACCAGCCTCTTTGAGCGTCCGAGTTGCCTTCAGGTCTTCAGCGCTTGGGGCCGTTTGTCCTGACGGATGAATGTGGCAAAAAACCAGCGAAGTGGCCCAGCACGCTATTGCCCGCTGAATCACCTCTCTTGGGTGAACGAGGGCGCTGTTGGCCGTGCCGATGGACACGATTGAGTAGCTGATAATGGAGTTGCTGCTGTCGACGAGTCCGGAGACCTTGGTGCTCTCCCGATTACACCCTTGGCCACTGGAAATGACCAACCCGTTTCGTGAGCAGACCACTATGATGTTGGCGCATCGCGTGTGCTAACGTAGTTCCGTGTTAGAGAATCGTATGGAACGAAAAAGGATCACGTACAGATCTCTCGATGCCTTGAGAGGCCTTGCGTGCCTTTGGGTTGTGCTGCTCCATAGCGAGGCAGCGCTCAGCGCCAAGGTCCATCTAGACGCCATCCCTGGTTTCACGCCATTCGCCAAACATGGGTGGCTTGGTGTACAGATTTTCTTCGTGATCAGCGGCTTTTGTATTGCTGCCTCGGCCATGCACAAGACTCCGAAGGAGTTTGCAAAGGCTCGCGCCCTGCGAATTTGCCCGCCTTACTTCGTGGCGCTTATAATCGGAGCAATCGTCGAGGCGATTGCGTATCGCGCCACCCAATCAGGGATCGCACACGGCGGAGTGGTCCATCTAGATATCCTTCACGAAGGCCCGCAATTCTGGATTTCGAACTTCCTGTTCCTCAACTTCTGGGACCATACTCATGTGCTTCTGAGTGTCGGTTGGTCGCTTGTCTACGAGGCTTGGTTTTACGTCGTTATGGGGCTGCTGCTTTTGCTACCCCTCGCCGCCGATAGGTCGAAATATCTTTGGGCTTGCCATGCGCTAACGCTAGCATGCGCTATTGGAATTGGCTTTGGGCTCCCATTTCCCGCAGACCTGTGGACGCAATTCGGGCTTGGAATATTACTTTTCGACCTGTTGTCCCGACCCCAAAACAAGGCCGTCGGGGCATTCGCCGTTGTTGTTTGTTTGGTTTGCCTGGCCCAGGGTCTCAGGATCTTCTCGCTCCCCGCCTATGAGCACCAACATAGCGGAGCAGCATGGTTTATGGTCGTCGCGACCTTTGTGGGGCTTTTCCTTATGCACCGCATCGACACAAAGATTTCAAGCACCAAGTTAATGACAAGACTTGGTCAGGTTGGCCTGTTCTCCTATAGCCTCTATTTGATTCACGGCATAGTTCTTCAACCAGTGAACTATGTTTTCTCGAAGCTGCCGGCAACGGGCTTGCTTGCCTATATCTTGCTCCCGAGCATGATAGCGGTCTGCGTTGGCGCAGGCTACGTCTTCTACCTCCTAGTTGAGAGCAAGAATCAGAACAAGCATCCAGGAGCAAAGGGGCAAAGTCGTTCGTGATCTTCGAGGAGCATCCCGATGGGATCATGGTGAGACCTGCGATCGTCACTCCGATCGAGCGAGTTAAAGAAGCCCCAACTGAAGAAGCCTGATAACTCAGAGAGGAGTGTTCGGACATCCGAACACTCCCCATCCGTGGATTTGATTCGTCGAGGGCTATTTGCTGTTGAGCGCGACGATGTCGAGAACCGCGTCCGCCACGTAGGCAATTTCCTCGTCGGAAATCTTCGTGCTGAGCGGAAGACTGATGATGCGATAGAAGTTCGCATCGGTGACCGGAACCGTGTCTCCAGTGAGCTGATACTTGTCTCGATAATAAGGGTGCAAGTGAATCGGAATGTAGTGAACCGAAACACCGATGTTGCGAGCCTTCAGCTCTTCGATGAATTCGTCTCGCCCGATCCTAAGCTCATCTAGGTTCAACCTCAGCACATAGAGGTGCCACGAGCTTCGGACATCTGGCGACTCGTATGGGGTCTCGAGCGCGGCGCATCCAGCGAATCTAGCGCTGTAATAATCCGAAATGTGCTTTCTACGCGCATAGATTGCGTCCATCTTGCCGAGCTGCACCAAGCCCAATGCAGCCTGAATGTCGGTCATGTTGCACTTGTATCCGGCAGACACAACCTCATACTTCCAACTTCCGCCCTTTTGATATCGAGTGATGGCATCGCGGTTCATACCGTGCAATGAAAGCTCTTTGGCGATCTTGATCAACTCAGGGTCGCCTGTCAGCATCCCGCCCTCTGCGGTGGTCAAATTCTTCGTGGCGTAGAAGCTGAAGGAAGTAAGGTTTGGGCCGCTCCCAATAAATCGACCCTTGTAAGTCGCACCAACCGGGTGAGCGGCATCCTCAATGACAGGAATTCCGTGTGCGTCCGCAATCGCTTGAATGGCATCCATATCCGCCGGGTGGCCAGCATAGTGGACAGGCATGATCGCCTTGGTCTTGGATGTAATTGCAGCCTCGATCAATTTGGGATCCATGCACATCGTCTGGGGCTCGATGTCGATCAGGACCGGCTTGGCGTGAAGGTGTTCGATCACGTTGCATGTGGAGCAGAAGGTGTGAGCCACAGTGATGACTTCATCACCGCTACCAACGCCCAAAGTTGCGAGCGAGATGTGGAGTCCCGCGGTGCAAGAATTCAGTGCAAGACTAGCAGGCGAACCATAGGCTGCCGCAAATGCCTCTTCGAACTTGCGAGTCTTTGGCCCGGTCGTTATCCAATCAGATTTTAGAGTCTCAACAACGGCTTCGATCTCTTCACTACCAATAGATGGAGGCGAAAATGGAATGTAATCTTCCCTGATTTTGAACGTAGGCACCCGGCTATTTTACTTTCGATCCAAGCGCTCAGGGCATGTGTGAGCATAAATACCAAAAGCGCTCTAGTTGCGACGTGAGCACCCTAACCATCCCAAAGGCAGACTAGACCTAACCTGTTTCGAGGTACACCATCTCAAAAGCACGTTATGGAAAAGATGAATATCCCTATCCTTGACCTTCGCCCAGAGCTGCAAGAGATCGGCCCCGAGATCATGCAAGCGATCGAGAAGGTTGTCTATTCCGGCCAGTTCATCTTAGGTCCAGAAGGCGTCGCGTTCGAAAACGAGTGCGCAGAATTTCTGGGAGTCAAGCATGCAATCGGGCTTAACTCCGGCACAGATGCGCTCATCATCGGCCTTAGAGCGTTGGGCGTTGGACCAGGAGATGAAGTCATTACTTCACCCTTTTCATTCTTCGCGAGTGCAGAAGCAATCAGCTTGGTCGGAGCCACACCAGTGTTCGCCGACGTTGACCCCGTTTCGATGAACATCGATCCAAACCTGATCGAGGCTGCAATTACATCGAAGACTAAGGCGATCATGCCCGTCCACATTTTTGGCAATCCCGCTGCGATGACTCAGATCGAAGCAATTGCAAAGAAGCACAATCTGAAGATCATCGAGGACTGCGCCCAGTCATTCGGAGCCCGATACCAGGGGATTTGTGAAGGGTGTAGTGGCACTTGTGGTTGGGGAACAAACAAGGGCAAAGCGCTTGGCACAATCGGCAATTTAGGGGCATTCTCGTTCTTTCCGACCAAGAACCTCGGTGCCTACGGAGATGCCGGACTGATCGTGACAAATGATGACCACCTTGCCGAGCTCGCCAGAAAGCTCCGAACTCACGGCTCGATCAAGCGCTATGAAAACGAAATGCTCGGCTACAATTCTCGGCTCGACTCAATCCAGGCCGCGATCCTGAGGATTAAGTTGAGGCGAATCGACCAATACAACACAGCCCGACGCGTGGTAGCCGAAAGATACAATGCGCTACTCGCAGGAGTTGCCGGACTCGAAACTCCTGGCATTGCACCAGGCCACATCTTCCACCAATACACGGTACGGGTTAAGAACGGGCGGCGCGATGAGGTTCAGTCACGTTTGCTCGAGAAGGGTGTGACGACCGTTGTTTACTATCCGATCCCTCAGCATTTGCTCCCTGTTTATCGGGGTCAATTCCCGAGCTTTGAGATCTCTGAAGGGATTGCGAAAGAGGTGTTGAGCCTTCCGATTTGGCCACAAATCTCTGAAGACCAGCAGGGCTACGTTGCACAATCGCTGCGCGACATTTTGAGCTGATGAAGATAGGTCTCGTCGGTTATGGTTCGTTTGGCCGGAAGCACGCCAAGGTTTTGAGCGAACTTCAAGGAGTCGAGTTGGTCGCGATAGCCAACGACGTTCCCGTCGCCCCAGAGGAACTTCCCGAGGGAGTTAGATTCTTCGGAAACCATACGGAATTGCTGGATTCTGATGTAGAGGCAGTTGTGGTCGTGGTGCCGACGGTTGCGCACTATGTAGTGGCGAAGGCTGCGATAGAGCGTGGGATTCCGACGCTAATCGAAAAACCAGTCACCCAAACTCTCGATGAAGGGCTGAAGCTCCTGGCCTTGGCGGAGAAGAAGCAAGTCGTTGTCCGCGTGGGGCACATCGAACGATTTAACCCAGTTGCTCAAGCCCTTAAATGTGAGCTAGATTTAGGGCGGTGTGGCGAAATGTACCGCTTCGACGCAGGCCGAGTGTTTCCATATAACGGCCGTATCCTTGATGTCGGAATCGCCCTTGACCTAAGCATTCACGACGTCGACTTGCTTCTTTGGATTTCCGGACGTAAGCCGACTCGGGTCGCTGCAGAGCGTCGAAGGAGCATTCATCCGTATCACGAGGATCACGTGGAAGCGCTGATTCGATTCGATGACGGCGTCTTTGGCCACGTTCTCACAAGCTGGACATTGCCTCGTCGAGGTCGCTGGTTACGGGCCGAGGGCTCTTTAGGTTCACTCCAAGGAGATCTCAGCTCACACGAAGTCCGCTTCACCCCAGTCGGTGGACAAGCGGAAGTGATCTCGGTCAAACCCGTAAATCAACTCGCGTCTGAACACCTTGCCTTCGTTGATGCGATCCACGGCCTCGATGCTCCAGGAACAACCCTAGAAGAAAGTTTGCACGCGCTTAGCCTGGTGCTTCAACTCGCCCATGCACCGCTGGGCTAATCAAGGCTTACTTCTTGGTCTCCTCTTTCCACTTTCCTGACTTGAGTCGGTCCAGTGCTTCGGGGTCGGGAACTGGTTTTGACATCTGAACTGCGCTCAGAGTCATTCTAAGCCGATCGAGAAACCGCCCACATCTTCCACATTGGCCAGCGTGGGAAAGGGCGTACCACTTTTTCCAGCCTTTAGCAGAGCCGTCGGCGGCTTGATGGAGAAGGTTTTCCATATGAGAGCATGGAGGGCCCTCGGTGTCTTCATGTAGTTTCATAAATCTGTCTTCCTAGTGTATGTCTTCGCTCATCGCATGGGCGAGCTGCGCTCGAAGGAGGTTCCGTCCTCGATGAAGTCGAGAGTTGATTGTTCCTTCAGAAATCTCAAGAGCAGCGGCTGCTTCTTGCCGAGTGAGGCCTTCAATGTCGCACAACGCTACTGCGAGTCTGTACTCCTCGGGGAGTCTATCGATGGCCGCAAGCACTTGGATGTGATCTAGTTGCTGGTCGATCTTCATCCAATAGCCCTCTTCGCTGAGTTCGTGTACCTCTTCGAGGGTCACTTCGGGTTGGCGGGCGCTTTTACGAATTTGACCAAGATGTTCGTTTCGAAGAATCTGAATCAGCCAGCTTCGGACATGTCTTCCATCGAATTGATCCCAGGATCTTGCTGCCAAATAGAGCGTCTGGCTGACCACATCTTCCGCTCGTGTTTCGTTCAACGTGAGTCGAACAGCAACTCGATAGAGGATGGGAAGTTCTTGATCCACAACGGTCTCGAACCGCGGCTTGGATATCCGGCTCCCCTGAAATATTGAAAATGGCATTGGCTTAGGCTTGTATCCCCTTGTTCGTGAGGTGTGTTCCGAACAAGGGGTTGAGGCAATCCGTCGGGAATCCTTAGTGGCCCTTCTCCATCATCGTGAAGGAAACTTCACCAAGATTGACCTCGGCGAACGAACACCAGATCTGGACCTTTGCAACATCCATGATGTAGCTCGGAAGCGTCACAGTCTTGTTCAGCTTGTCGCCGGCGATCTTTAATTGCTTTAGAAGGTACGTGTTGCCCTTGGAATCAACGACCTGCCAGTGCGGTGCCGGAGTTTTTGGAAGGACAAAGTCTTGGCTGAGCGTCAGAGTGATCTTGTTGTTCTCCTTGCTCATCATGACGTGGCCCTTGTTGACTTCGATGCCCTTGAACATGCTCGAGTGCGAAGCCATCTTCATTGACATCTCTGGAGCTTGGGCTCCGTTCTGAGTATGCGCGTACGAGGTGGCTGGCACCATCAGCGCAGAGCTGAGGGCGAGAGAAACGACGAGAGTGGTGAGGGTGGTGAGTTTCATGGTTGTTGTTTCCTGTGGTGAGTTGGTTAAAGTTGGGTTCGTATCAGATGAATTCGAGAGTCTTTTTGCGTTCTTGGTCGGCGCGAAGTTCGGCGAAGCTCACGATCTTTTTAAGCTTGGGATTCCACACGGCTACGGTTCGGTAGAGCCAGACGTCAAGCTCTTTGCTGACTTCGAGGGCTTGAGTTTTTGCCTTGCGGTCCCACTTTCCGAGCTTCACTTTGGTGAGAGGCTCTAGGTTTGAAGACTTCATCAGCGTCTCTGCCTTCACAAAGTAGAGTTCAAGATCGGCGCTATCCGTGAAGCTGAATCCAGATAGCTTGAGAAATCGTTTGCCATCTCGCTCGACCAGATCAGCATTTCCCTTTGCTCCTGCCTGAAAGGGACCGCTTGTTACGCGGATCTCATCGGTGTTGAAATGAAAGCTTGCGGGGTGGATGAACGTCGTGTTTCGAATGGCCGTGCTCTTCATCGCGGGCTTGAGTTCTGCCCCTCCGAAGCCCACGGAGAATCGCTTGCACCAAACAGTTACGGCGTTGTATTCGTCGAGCTTTGTCCCGGTCGGGATGGTGTAGTTCTGGTCGCCAATGTTTCCCTTGAGCGTGCCAAGGTCAATGAAGCTACCGTCCTTGACCATCTTTGGGTCCATTCCCTTTACTAGATAGACGTGAACATCTGGGCCGTTAGAAGTCTTAAGATTTTCGAGTCGCAGCGTGCTTTGGCCGTTCTCGTCAAAAACAATCGCCTTCCCACTCGTCTCGTGAGAGTAAGAAGCAAACTGGCCACCCGCAACTTCCTTTGCCCCTGGAGTCGAAAGGTTTGGTGCCTTTTCAGCAACCTTTTGGTCGATGAAGAGAAGCTCTGGTCGAAACAGATACCAACCGATTCCTAGCAGTGGGAGCGTCGCAAGGGCGATGTTCTTCTTGTTGATTGTTCGCATACCGTCGGAATGCAAACCTGCGAAGTTTCCATCCAGGAATTTCAAGACACTTTCAACTTAATGCGTACAGTCACCATTCTTAGTTGGTGTGAGAGCCTCTGCACGTAGGAGCCATGTGGCTTCGAAGGCTGTGGATCTAGGCAATGATGCCTCTTTCAGCTAGAGGACATCGCAGCGTGCTTGCCGACTGGACGACGGAGACTTCCCCACTTCCCTTTTATCCCCT
Organism: Fimbriimonadales bacterium; assembly: GCA_038222255.1. Classification (GTDB taxonomy): domain Bacteria; phylum Armatimonadota; class Fimbriimonadia; order Fimbriimonadales; family Fimbriimonadaceae; genus Fimbriimonas. Next base: position 53,879 of record JBBRHU010000001.1, read on the forward strand.
CCCGATTCCCTCGTGGTGGTATTATCCATCTTCACTTATTGGGTTGACAGCGGAAATCAACTAGGTTTTAATAACTTGGTGACCACAAAGTTGATCACCCAAAGGAGAAAAATGGCCCGAGGAAGAAAACCAACAACTGGAAGAACTGTAACACCTGCCGGCGTAACATTTGAACCCGGCGTTTTGGAATATCTCGAGTTTCTCCGTGAGCGCGACGAGCGTTCTAGGAGTTGGCTCATCAACCGGATGGTTAAAGAGCACGCGGCGCAATCAGGGATCGATATTGCTGCATTGGTTACAAAACAAGCAACGCATATGATCGACTGATTTGAAGCCTAACGAAGCCGAAGACCATATTGGGAACCCGACGGGAGCGACAGCCTTTCTTGGCTATGCCCCTCCTACGTCGAGTACTACCTACACGCCGAATCAATTTTTTGACGTGGTCCTTCCTGTTGCATCTCGCGGATGCCTCCGGCTCGTTGCGTATTTAATTCGAAAAACTTTGGGGTGGAGCGATGAACATGGCAATCCACAAAACCCAGAAACCACCGTCACCTACCGAGAACTGATTGAAAAAGCAGGTATCGGCCGAGGTCGGATCAAAGAAGCGATTGAAGAAGCAATCTCCTCTCGCTACATCAACTGCCTAAGACTTGGACAGCCCCACAAGGCTGGAGAAGAAGGCTTTAGTGCGCTCTATTCGTTGAGGTGGGATGAACGTGAAAGCTACATTACTAACCCCGATGAATTCGATGGATTCTACGCTGGCAACGGAAACCTGACCCACATCCCCAATGACTTCTTTGACTACACCATTCCGAACGAAACGCTCGCGTTAGTTAAGGTGGTTGGAGTCATCATTCGGCACACAATCGGCTTCCAGACGAAATATGGCTTTCGTCGACAGCAAGTCGAAATGTCCTTCTCTGAGATCATGAGAAGGGCTGGCATCGCTTCACGTTCAACGATGAACATAGCCATCAAAGAAGCTCTCGATAAGAACCACGTTTGTAAGGTAGCCGAAGGATTTTTTGATCCGAACGCTGGCGTTACAAGTTGCGCTGCATCCTATGGAATCAGGTGGCTTGATCAAACACTTGAAAAACCTCAAGTTGAACCTAAATCTGCCAACGGTTCCAAAATCGAACCGGCTAATCGGTTCCGAAATCGAACCGAGAAAGTCGAGACGGTTCCAAAATCGAACCGCGGGATAGGTTCCGAAATCGAACCGGCCAACGGTTCCAAAATCGAACCGGAAAGCGTTCCGAAATCGAACCGGGATGAGTTCCGAAATCGAACCGCTAGTAAAACAACAGATTTAAACAACCCATCAAAACAACAACAAATTGTTGCCGATGCTGTTGTTGTTCGCACAGAACTTCTGGCTTCTTTCAAGATGCTCCAGGAAGTCGGCTTCGACGAAGATGCCGCGAAAGCTCTTGCCTCGAAGTCTACAGAGCAGGTGATTCTTAAGCAGATCGAAGCATTGGAGCTTCGAAAGGTCTCAAGGAACAAACTTGGCATGCTTCGCAAGTCGATCGAGGAGGATTGGCCATTACCAGATGCCGATGACTTGGGCGAGCATTCTGATGGCGGCCAAGAATTCGTAGGAAATTTCTATGCGGCCCTTGCTGGTCGTCAAGGAGAACCATCGGTTACGGCTACGAAACACGAGCTAGAGCAAGCCTCTCGTTTTGTCGAAAGCATTAACCGCCAACTGGGAGAGGAACTTGACGAGTCAACGTTGGGTAGGAAGCTAGGACAGTTTGTCAGGCAGAACCAAGACCCATCTAAGGGCCCCATTCGAAGTCTTTCATATGCGATGAGGGCGTTTGGAGATCGCTTCTTTATTAAGGTAGAGGAAGAAGAGAAGGCCAGAAAGCGTGAGGTTACGGATCGAGCTCGGCGAGCACACGAAGAGAAGTATTCAGAAGAATTTGCTCAATATCATCGTGGCCTGCTTCAGCAATTCTCAGATCAGGATCCTCTCGTTGTAGAGAGATTTGAGCAAGGTGTTCAAACTCGTATCGACCGGATGGTCAATATGAGCCCGCGATACGTCGAGCGGATGAATCAGTCCTTCAGCGATCCGAATGAGCGGGCGCAGATGTTTGTTGAGTTTCTGAAGACAGATACAGAGTTCGAGGTGCTTGAATTCTGGGCTTGGGATGCCAAGATGAATCCAGCACCATTTTCCATGGAAGGAAATATATGAGCACAACCATTGCAGTCATCAACCACAAAGGTGGTGTTGGGAAGACGACCACCGCCGTAAACCTGGCCGCCGGAATCGCACGAAGTGGTCACAAGGTGCTCCTCGTCGATCTAGATCCTCAAGGAAATGCGACCTACGGTTTGGGTGTGGACTTCGTTCCCGGCGAGTCTAAATCTATCGCCGACGCCCTCGTGAATCCTGAAATGGACCTAAACGAGATCATGTTAGGCACCGGCGAGGCGAATCTAAAGCTGTTGCCCTCTGATATTCGACTTGCGCACACTGCGGTTCAGCTGAGCTCAGCAGTGTTCCGCGAGACCCGGTTGTCGAAGATTCTCAACAACATCGTGGGTTTTGACTACATCATCATTGATGCACAGCCGACTCTTGATCTTCTTCCAGTGAACGCGATCTATGCTGCGAGCAAGCTGCTCGTACCAACCGAATTGACTGGGTATGCGCTCTGCGGTTTGAGCGATCTGATTACATCCATGAAGATCACGAAGAGCGGGAGTGACTACGATTGGCGAATCGTTCTCACCAAAGTGACGGGACACGGAGAAGAGCGACAAACGCAGGCAACAAAGTATCTCGAGGGGTTTGCTGATCGAATTCTAGCTGCCAAGATTCGACACAACGAGGCAATTCCACGAAGTCAAATCGAGACGAACGAGGAGGACCCAATTCCAGTGATCATGCAGAAGTCTTATAGCCGCGGTGCTCAAGATTATCGGGCGTTGGTGAAGGAGGTTCTTGAACTATGGCCCGCTTAACTCAACGACTCGCAAAAGCTGCAGGTGAAAAGCCTGAGGGCATCGTTAGCTTTTTGGGGGAGGGAAGTGAGCGATTTGCACGAGTCCCTGTGGTCAGCATTGAGCCAGACCCTGATCAGCCACGCAAACACGTAGGTGATATTGAGGGCCTCAAAGCATCTATTCGCGAACACGGAATCATTCAGCCGATCGTTGTTTCACCGCACGGCGAAGAACTCTTTAGGATCATTGCTGGTGAGCGCCGATTCACGGCGGCCAAAGAGATTGGTCTTGAGACTGTCCCTGCGATCATTCGGACCATCGAAGAGCATCGCCGACTTGAAATCCAGATCATTGAGAATATTCACCGGCAAGAACTTAGCCCCTTTGAAGAAGCCCAAGCCTATCGCCGCCTGCTAGAAGAATTCAAGCTCTCACAGCGTGACTTGGGAACAAGGGTAGGGAAGTCAGCGGCGAGTATCAACGAGACCCTTCGAATTCTGAGCCTGCCAGAAGATTTGCATGAAAGTGTTCGGACGTCCGAACGCCTTACGCGGTCTGTGTTGCTTGAGATTGCCAAAGAAGAGGTTCCAGAAACTCAACGTGCACTACTCCACCGAGCGCTGACGGGCCAACTTACGGTGAAGACTCTGAGGGAGTCAAAGCAAAAGCAGATCGAAATTCAAGAGACGAGTAGCACGTCGCTCAAACTTTCAAACGCCACAATCACGATTCGATTTCGTAGTCCGGAATTCACCCAAGAAGACATCCGCAAGGCGCTGAACGAAGCACTCGAATCACTAAACAGTTAAGCCTAAACGTTAACGGTCAAAGTCAACGTTCTTGCTTGACCTTGCGACCAGGGAGACTAAGCCTTGAACTAGTACCCAAAAGTGCAAGGTGTATAATCGTTTGAATTCAACTATGGAAAAAAAGAGCGCGCTGATCCTAGGTGTAACTGGCCAAGATGGCTCATACCTTGCAGAATTTCTTTTGAAAATGGGCTACGACGTGCACGGCATTACGCGGCGCGCAAGCACGTTCAATACGTCGAGAATCGATCATCTGTTGGTTGATGTTCACAGCGAAGAACCAGGGCTGAAGTTGCACTTCGGAGACCTCGCCGATGCGACGGGTCTTCGCCAAGTCTTTGAAAAGGTCCAACCGGACGAAGTCTATAACCTGGGTGCACAGAGCCACGTCCGCGTTTCTTTTGACCAGCCAGAATATACGGCTGACGTTGTCGGAACCGGAACGTTGCGAGTGCTTGATATCCTGAAGGACTACTCTCAGCGCACGGAGCAAAAGGTTCGTTTCTACCAAGCTGGGTCTTCAGAGATGTTTGGCGCCTCAGCCCCTCCGCAGAGTGAGGCCACGCCTTTCTATCCTCGGAGCCCGTATGCGGTCGCGAAGGTGGCTGCTCACTGGTACGGCGTGAACTATCGCGAGTCGTACAACCTGTTTATCTGCAACGGAATTCTTTTCAACCACGAGTCACCCAGGCGAGGTGAAACCTTCGTGACGAGAAAGATCACTCGCGCTGCAACACGAATCAAGCTTGGACTGCAAAGCAAGCTCTATCTAGGAAACCTTGACTCAAAGCGAGACTGGGGGTTTGCCGGAGACTACGTCGAAGCGATGTGGATGATGCTCCAGCAAGACGAGCCCGATGACTACGTGGTTGCAACCAATGAGGCCTATAGTGTTCGCGACTTCCTTGAGGAAACCTTCAGGCAGCTCGAACTAGATTGGCAAGACTACGTTGAGATCGATCCTCGCTACTTCCGACCAGCCGAGGTGGATTACCTTCTTGGAGACCCAACAAAGGCCCGCGAGAAGATGGGTTGGAAACCCAAGGTCATGTTCTCTGAACTCGTCAAGATGATGGTTGATGGCGACTTTGAGCTAGCTCGACGCGAACAAACCCTCAAGCAAGCCGGATTCTAAAACTCCAAATGGATCTATCAAGCAAGATATTCGTCGCCGGAAGCCGTGGGCTTGTCGGTTCGGCAATTACCCGCGCACTCGAAGCGCGGGGGCATACGAACCTCCTTACGCCAAACCGGGGAGAACTTGATCTTTTTGATCGAGAGAGTGTTGATCGCTTCTTCCGCGACGAACGACCAGAGTACGTGTTTCTTGCTGCTGCCAAGGTAGGTGGGATCAACGCGAACAATCTCTATCCGGTGGAATTCCTGCGAGATAACTTGTGGATTGAGCTTAACGTGATTGATGCAGCGTTCAAACACGAAGCCAAAAAATTAGTGTTTTTGGGCTCAACTTGTATTTATCCTAAGCTTGCCCCGCAGCCGTTGGAGGAGAGTTCACTACTTACCGGCTCGCTGGAGCCTACAAATGAAGCCTATGCAATCGCTAAGATCGCGGGCATTAAGCTGTGTCAGGCATACAGCAAGCAATATGGATTCAGAGCTGTCTCGCTCATGCCGACGAACATCTATGGACCTGGAGACAACTTCGATCTCAAGAGCTCGCACGTGTTGCCTGCGCTTATTCGGAAGTTCTATGAGGCCAAGGTCAACGAGTCGGCAACTGTAACGATTTGGGGCAGTGGCACTCCTCGCCGAGAGTTTCTCTACTCAGATGACCTCGCCGATGCGTGCTTGTTCATCATGGATCACTACGAAGATCCGGAGATCATCAACGTCGGTTGTGGGGAAGACATTCCGATTTCTGAGCTAGCTTGTCTGGTTTCGAAGGTCGTCGGCTATGAAGGTTCAATCGTATACGACTCCTCAATGCCAGACGGAACTCCCAGAAAACTGGTCGCTTGTGAAAAGCTGCACTCACTGGGTTGGCACCATAAGGTTTCACTAGAAGAAGGTATTGGTAGAACCTACCAGAGCTTCTTGCAGCAGGGCTAACCCTCCAGAATGTTGTTCGGACGTCCGAACAAGTAACAGTCTTGGTTGAAGATGTCGTCATCAGAATAGTTGTTCTTTGGGCGGCTGGTAGACGGGGCTCGTGGTAAAGGCCCAAACTCGAATCTTGTGTTTTTGACTCGAAAGGTACACTCCGCGCTGGGTTTAGTATGTTGAAGAAAGGTGTTTTAAGGTCTCGAATTGATGGTCGAATAAGCAAGCTTCCGATCACCTATCTAGCAGTCTTTCTGCTCGTGGTTAGTGGACTTGCGCAGTCAACCGGCGGAGGCGTCCAAGGCGGCGGTACGCAAGGTGGCGGCACGCAGGGCGGCGGCACGCAAGGTGGCGGTACTCAGGGCGGCGGTACGCAAGGTGGCGGAACCCAAGGCGGCGGCAAGCAAGGCGGACCCCAAACAGGCGGAGCGCAGGGAACTGGCCAGGCCAAGCCACCCGTTCAAAAGACCGAGACTAAACCCGATACAAAGACCGATCAGAAGGTAGACCCGAAAGCCGATCCCAAGCTCACAAAAGAGAAGCAAAAGGAATTAGATTTAGAGAAAGAAAAAGAGAAGGAGAAAGAGAAGCAAAAAGAGATTTTGCCATTTGGTGGAGCTCTCCCCTACGGATACTCCTTCTTCACTGCTCCCCGATCTGTGATTCGTGCGCGCCTCGCAAGCGTAACTCCAGGTGGAGCCCCTCCAGCAGATGCCCTAAAGGGACTCGTCGGCCCGGCTGAGGTCCAGACTGGAAATATTTCAACCTCTGTTCCAGAGCGATACCAGCTCGGTCCAGGAGACGTGCTTTTGCTTCGATTCTGGAGTCCAACTGTAGAAGCTAAGGATGTTGAACTAACAATTGATCAAAGAGGTTCCGTTGTTCTCGGGCCAATCGCACGACGTGTCACCCTGAGAGGTCAAACACTTGCTCAGGCTGAGTCAACACTTCGTAAGACTCTTCGCGAAGAGCTTCGAGACGCCGAAGTCACCTTGACGCTGAAGGAGCTTCGAACGATGTCGATCACGATTCTTGGTGACGCGTTCCTTCCTGGAAACTACCAGGTGCCTTCAGTCGCTACCTTCTTTAATACGCTCTATGCAGCGGGCGGCCCATCAGATACGGGAACGCTTAGAAAGATTGAGCTCCGCAGAAACGATGGAACGCGACGAACCCTGGACGTATACAAATTCCTGTCCGGCGGTGAGTCCGCGCAGGACATCCCGCTTCAGCCTGGAGACACCATCTTCATTCCTCCTGCCGGCGCTCGCATTGGCGTAATCGGCGAGGTCTACAGACCAGCGGCATACGAAATTAATGACGGCGAGAAGTTCCGCGACCTGATTCGCGTAGCTGGCGGAATCAAGCCTTCTGGTGTTGCCCAACGCGTGTCGATCGAACAGAACGATCCAGGCATTGGTCGAAAGCAGGTTGATGTCAACTTCGGCGACACTTCATCGAATCCTCCGCTCTTCAACGGCGACGTCGTTGAAGTGACAAGCGTTCGACCGAACATCGAAAACGCAATCATGCTGGAAGGTGCTGTTGACCAGCCTGGTCGATATCAGTGGATCCAGGGCATGACCGTTTCTCAGCTCATTGAGCGAGCCCGAGGGCTCTTGCTCAGTGCATACCCAACCCGCGCCGATATCTTCCGATTGAACGCCGACGGTAGCACCTCGCTGATCCCATTCAGCCCATCTAAGGCTTCGAAGGGAGACGCGAAGGATAATGTTCCTCTTCAGCGACTTGACCGGGTTGTTATCTACTCGTACTCCGACGCAGAGTGGATGGGAGACCGCCAAGTTACCGTTCAAGGCGCAGTGCGCCGACCGGGGCAAAAGACAAGATCTGACAACATGACGGTCTACGACCTGATCTTCCAATCGGGCGGACTGGATCTTGATGCTTTCCACGAGCAGGCTTATCTGCAACGATTCAATAAGGACGGCACGAACGGTCCCCTGCTCAAGATCGACCTCAATAAGGTCGCAGCAATGGATCCAAGCCAGAATGTTGTTCTTCAAGATCGAGACCAACTGCAAGTTCTGACTGTCCGAGAGGCGCGATTCGTCCCTGAGCAATCAGTCGAAATTTCTGGCCCAGTGCAGATGCCAAAGGTCTATCCGCTGGCAAGTAACCTTACCGTTCGAGACCTCATTCAGCAAGCTGGAGACCTCAAGCCTGACGCCTATCTTGAGCGAGCCTATCTGGTTCGAACAAATCCAGATGGCACATTCGGTCCAATGATCGTTCTCGACCTCAAAAAGGTTATGGCGAATGATCCATCACAGAATGTTGCGATGCAAAGCCGTGATCGCCTGACCATCTACACGAAGGAGCAAGCGAAGTTCATCATCCCACCGATGGTGACGATTCGGGGCGCGGTCCAGCGCCCAGGCGTTTTCCAGCGATCAGAAGGCATGCGCCTTCAAGACCTGATCGATCTTGCTGGCGGTCGACTGCCAGACGCTGCAGGCCAAGTTGAAATTGGTTCGGCATACGTTCCAATCGGAACCAAGCCCAAGATTGTCAATCTAGATAGCCCGGACGCCGCTACAACACTGCTTCTCGACGGAGACTTTGTCTCGGTTCAGGCGCGCAGTGATATCTTGGCGAAGCCAATCTCGGTAACGATTATCGGTGCCGTGACCAACCCTGGCCCTTACTTGATTTCAGGAAGGGGAGACCGACTGAGCGACGTTCTTAAGCGAGCAGGCAAGTTCACGGACTTGGCGTTCCCAGAGGGTGCTCAGTTTGCTCGAAAGCCGGAGTTTCTCTCAACTCAAATCCAGCGAGACCTTAGCCCGCGTATCGTAGAGATGCTTGGTCTGATTCAAGCAGAAGACTACCAGCGAGCGGTTGCGCTGTCCGTCGTCGAAAAGATCCGAATCACGGCAGGTGCTTCAACATCGCCCAATCCTTCGGTTTCTCTCGGTGGTGCTTCTCCGACAAGCTCGTCAATCTCGATCCCGCCAAGTGACAATCCGCTCTTTAAGGAGAAATCTGTTACGCCAGCTAGAGCCCTCCGACCAAGTGAATTGCTTCCAGTTGGAAACATTTCAGTCAACTTCAAATCTGCGATTCGTCGGCCCGGTGGCGAGGATGACATTATCCTTCGCGATGGCGACATTATCACCATCCCAGAAAAGCCGAACACGATTCTGATCACCGGAGCGGTGACTATTCCTTCGGCGATCCTGTATCGATCTGGAACAACACTGCGAGAGTACTTGCTTCAATGCGGCGGCCCAATGCCTGACGCATCGCTCGAGCAGATGTACATCATCCACGCCGACGGCCACTTGTCTAAGGGTCAGTTGAACACCCGACTCCAGCTTGGAGACCTTGTGTTCATCCCAACGAAGATCCAAGCGGCTAGGCTGACGGACAGCCAGACTGTGATCAACAACACAGTTGGTCAAATCACGAATGCTGCGATTCTCTATGGAGTGATCAAGGCCCTCGCGAAGTAAGGTCATCGCCCGCGTTCTTCTTCCCACTTAAGGTGTAGAGGAAGAACGCGGGCCTCTCTTTTTTGAGTCACTTGCCCCCCAGTGCTGATCTCAGAGATCACGGGGCCGTTATGAATCATCATGAGTCTGCAATCTCCCATTCTTGAAGCGTTAGCCGAAAAGGTTCTTGTCTTTGATGGTGCAATGGGCACCCAAATTCAAGGGTCATCCGCTACCGACGCTGATTTCATTCTTCGCGACGTGCACGGCACATCCCCTGCGATTGCTGCCGCCGCAGAACGCCTTGGGGGCAAACTTCTTGATGGCTGTAATGAAATCCTGAATATCACTCGACCAGATGTCATCGAGTCTATTCATGCAGCCTATTTTGAGGCAGGCTCAGATATGGTGGAGACCAACACCTTTGGCTCAACCTCGATTGTCCTTGCCGAGTACGAGGTCCAAGAGCTTGTTTACGACGTCAGCCTTGCCGCAGCCCAAATCGCGCGCCGAGCTGCAGACCGATTCTCAACCACAAACAAGCCGAGATTCGTCGTCGGATCGCTCGGTCCAGGCACAAAGCTCGCTAGTTTGAACCAAACAAACTGGGAAGAGATCGAGTCGACCTACAGCCTTTCGTTTAGAGCGATGCTCGAAGGTGGAGTTGATGCTCTGCTCCTGGAAACACTCCAGGACCTGCTGATGGTCAAGGCATCCATCGTCGGTGCTGAGCGTGCCATGGCCGAAATAGGTCGAAGAGTTCCTCTGTTTGTTCAGGTGACTATGGAGCAAACGGGCACGATGCTCGTTGGATCTGAACTTGGAGCTGCACTAAACATGCTCGAGGCCTTCCCGTCCGTCGTAGCGATTGGAATGAACTGCGCAACCGGTCCGGTGGAAATGACCCCCCACGTGCGCTACCTCAGCCAGCACTCAACCCGGCCCCTCTCAATCCAACCCAACGCTGGCCTTCCGATCATGGAGGGTGGCCAAGCGGTTTACAAGCTCGGACCAGCGGATCTAGCTCGACACCACGAGCAGTTTGTCACTGAATACGGTGTGGCGATAACGGGCGGTTGCTGTGGAACGACGCCAAGCCACATTAAGGCTGTAAACGAGGCTGTTGGTGGTCGTCCTCATACTGCGGATTGCCATTGGCGAAAGGTCAAAGGTGTCTTCCCAGGCTTCGACTTTACGATGAAGTCGGACGAACAGGCGCAGGCGCTTTCGCTGATCGGATGTAGCAGTCTCTATCAATTCGTCCCCTACAAGCAGGAGAATAGCTTCCTTATCGTGGGTGAAAAGACGAACGCGAACGGTAGCAAGGCGTTCCGAGAGATGCTTGCACAAGAGAATTGGGAAGGGCTTACTGAACTCGCCCGCGACCTAGAAGCTGAAGGTAGCCACGTTCTTGACGTCTGCACTGCATACGTCGGGCGAAACGAGACCAAGGACATGCGAACGTTGTTGGGCTACTACAACCGACATATCCAGGCTCCGCTCATGATCGACTCAACGGAGTGGCCCGTTGTCGAAGTGGCGCTTCAGACCATTGCAGGAAAGCCCATCGTCAATTCAATTAACTTTGAAGATGGTGAACAGCGAACTCGAAAGGTTCTTGAGCTTTGCCGAAAGTATGGCGCTGCAATCGTGGCCCTGACGATCGATGAAGACGGAATGGCGAAGACCGCGGCAAAGAAGGTTGAGATTGCGGATCGAATCCTCAAAATGACTCGGGAGTATGGCTTGGCCGATCACGACGTCTTCCTTGACTGTCTCACGTTTACGCTGGGCTCAGGAGATGAGGAGTTCAGGAACGCAGGGATTGAGACCTTAGAGGCGATTCGAGAAATTCGAGAGAAGCACCCGCTGGTGAATTTCACGCTCGGCATTAGCAACATCAGCTTTGGGCTGAAGCCTGCGGCGAGAATGGTCATCAACTCGGTCTTCTTGCACTTCGCACTAGAAGTTGGACTCACGAGTGCGATCGTTCACTTCTCGAAGATTCTGCCGACCACACGAATTGATCCGGAGGTGTGGAAGATTGCATCCGACCTCGTCTACGACCGTCGAGAGTACGCGACGGTTTAGGGATCGGCTCTCCACTTCTCTGTAAGTGGAGAGTGAACTTTTTCCCCTTGAGCAAACCTAATGATTTGCTCGTGATTGCCATCCAGGGCCGCCTGCGTGGTGGAATGGAGTGAACATGATTAAGGCGCTAAAGCATCAGGTAAAGCTTTTGTTGGGATATGAGTTTGATATGCCCGTTCAAGCAAAGGTTCCTACAGTCGTTTGTGGTGATACCTACGGTGGGTTTGAAGTGTCGATTGAAGGATTAGGCCCCAGCAGCGTGGTCTATGCCTTTGGCATTGGCGAAAACTTAACCTTCGATCTCTCGCTGATGGATAAAACGGGATGCCCAGTGCATGCCTTTGATCCAACTCCCAGGTCGATCGAATGGACCAAAACTCAGTCGCTTCCCTCAAATCTGACGGTCTACGAATATGGGCTTGCAGATCACGACGGCAAAGTTCAGTTCGAAGCGCCAAAGAATCCAGCCCACGTCTCGCACGCAATTCAGACTGGTGCCGCAAAGCGACCGACGATCAAAGTTCAAGTTCACCGACTGGCAACGATCATGCAGATGCTGGGTCACGATCGAATTGACCTTCTGAAAATGGACATCGAGGGAGCTGAATATACAGTCATCGACGATATTCTTAAGTCAAAAATCTCCATCGATCAGATTGCGCTGGAGTTTCATGTACTTGTGGCTGGGAAAGCGAGAACACGTGAAGCAATACAAAAGCTGAACTCTGCAGGCTATAAATTGATTGCTCACTATACAGATACGTTTACATTCAAGCGAATTTGACATTGGTCAATTTTGCAGATGACTTCTTAACGCGCGCAAGCAAATGTTTCTTCGGCAGCTTTGCGCTAATACCTAATTTTCGGTTGAACTTGCTAGGGATCAGCTTCAATTCGGTATAACATACTCCCGTGAGTTCCGCAGAAATGGATCGTCAAAATAAAACCCCTCAAACCCCGAGGGAGGCTCTCAAGAAAATTGTTCTCAGTAGCCCAGTGCTTCTTTTCCCTCTCCGGCTGCGCGCGATTATGTCGTACCGCACTCCGCGTTTTGGACAAATGCTTTCTTGGCTCTTTTCGTCAAGAGAGACCGGGAACTTCACTTACGACCTGACTGATTCGAATTGCTTGGAGCTTGGTTACTGCGTTTCAGCAGCAACTGGCAAACCCCTTGACGAGATCATGGGTTACATCAACGAGCTTCGAAACGACTCTGCCCTTAAAACTCACGTCATTTCTTCAACCTCCAAGAGCAGGTTTCGGGCGGAGAGCGACAATCGATGCGACTTCGGCCGACGCTTGGGCTGGTATGCCTTTGTTCGCGCAATGAAGCCAAAGGTGGTAATCGAAACCGGAATTGACAAGGGTCTTGGCGCTTGCTGCCTATGCGCTGCCCTGCTCAAGAACAAGGCCGAGGGCTTTGAGGGTCGATACTATGGAACCGACATCAACCCGGATGCAGGCTGGCTCCTTACAGCTCCTTACAGCGAAGTTGGACAGATCATCTTCGGTGACTCGATTGAGAGCCTCAAGAAGTTTGAGCCGAAGATCGACCTCTTCATCAATGACAGCGACCACTCGGGAGAATATGAAGGCCGAGAGTATGAGGTCATTGTCAGCAAGCTTGCTCCAGGTGGGATCGTGTTGGGCGACAACGCTCACACCACCGACGAGTTGGTGAAGTTTTCCAAGAAGTACAAGCGTCAGTTCCTTCTCTTCCGAGAGGAGCCTCTTGGCCACTGGTATCCAGGCGCCGGAATCGGCATCTCCTACTGAGCTTCTTGCTCCAAGTCAGCTGTGCACAATCTGTTGCACAGCTGACTTGTTTTTGCGTCATCCACATTGCCGTCAAATCTAAGGCAAGCTTCCTAGCTCACTAAATCCGCAAGGCAGTTCCTAAGCAGGACGTGCTCCGAAGTGCCGACCTGGGTAGATAGTTGGCTGGAAAGTATCGGGTCCCCAAGGGCTTCTTTTGCTAGAGGTAGAATCTTCTTCCAGGGATGAGCACAAAAATATACACTTCAGAAAGTGTTAGCGAAGGGCACCCAGACAAGCTCGCCGATCAGATTTCGGACGCGCTGTTAGATGATTGTTTGCGTCAAGATCCTATGGCGCGAGTTGCAATCGAGACCTTCCTAACTCGAGGTATCGCTGTCGTTGCTGGTGAAGTCACCGTCAACGGTTATGTGGATGTCACGCGGATTGTTCGCGAAACCGTTAACGCCGTTGGGTATACGGATACCGAACTTGGATTCGACGGACATACCTGCGGAGTGATGGTTGCCATCCAAGAGCAGTCTCCGGATATCGCCATGGGTGTTGACACCGGTGGCGCTGGCGACCAAGGCATGATGTTCGGCTTGGCCACAAACGAAACCGCCGAATTGATGCCACTTCCCATCGCGATCGCTCACGCAATCACCCGCGTAGCAGCTGATGTGCGACATAAGCACCCGTCGCTCGGTCTTCGCCCAGATGCGAAGAGCCAGGTTTCGGTTGTTTACGAAAACGGCGTGCCTAAGAAGATCGATACCATCGTTCTCTCGCACCAGCATGGTCCGCAACTCACCCAGGAAGCTGTTTCCCAGATCGTCCACGATCGAATTTTGACCCCCGTGCTCGCAGAATATGCGAAGTACGTTGATGGGCCGATCACCTACCACATCAACCCAACGGGCAACTTCGTGGTTGGCGGACCTCAGGGCGACACCGGCTTGACCGGTCGAAAGATCATTGTCGACACCTACGGTGGCCTCTGCCCCCACGGCGGCGGTGCATTCAGCGGAAAGGACCCGACGAAGGTTGACCGAAGCGCAGCCTACATGGCTCGCCACGTTGCAAAGTGCATCGTAGCTGCTGGATTGGCTGATCGAGCGCAGATTGCGCTTGCCTACGCCATCGGCGTTGCCCAGCCGGTTTCGATCAACATCGATACCTTTGGGACTGAGAAGATCGATCCGATGGAGATCGAAAAGCGAGTCCTTGCAAGCTTCGACCTTTCGCCGGCTGGCATCATCAGCCACCTTAACCTTCGACGGCCGATCTACCTCAGCACGGCTAAGAACGGTCACTTCGGCAATGCGTCTTTCCCGTGGGAAAGCACCGCAGCTGCAGAGAGACTCCAGGGCTGATCTTTGCTCTAATATCGAGGGCCTCGTTTCGAGGCCCTCAGTGCCATTGAATCATGAGTAATGATCGAGAATGTATCTATGACCCGCTGCATGTCCTCATGGCGCGGTTTGAGAACACCAAAGCAATCGACACTTCAGTCGACCCGTTCGAGGGTCTTTCGGTTGAAGAAGTTCTCAAAAAGCATATTGTCGACGGCATCAAGAAAAACCTTGAGCGCCATATCGACGATGCGCTGAAATCTTACGAACCTCTAGCCATCATCAACGACATCCTTCTCGATGGGATGAAGACGGTTGGTGAACTCTTTGGCTCAGGCAAGATGCAGCTTCCTTTCGTGCTTCAAAGCGCGGAAGTAATGAAAGCTTCTGTTAAGGTGCTTGAACCTAAGATGGAGAAGACAGAGGGCAACGAGAAGGGATCCATTCTCCTTGCGACAGTTGCTGGAGACGTGCATGACATTGGCAAGAACCTTGTCGATATCATCTTGAGCAACAACGGCTACCGAGTCGTAAATATCGGTATCAAGCAGCCCGTCAACACGATTCTCGAGAAGTGCCGCGAGCACCAGTGCGACGTGATCGGCATGAGTGGTTTGCTCGTGAAGAGCACCGTCATCATGCGAGAGAACCTGCTGGAGATGAACTCGCGGTCTCTCAGCGATATCCCCGTTATTCTTGGTGGAGCGGCTCTCACCCGATCGTACGTTGAGGAAGATCTTCGAGCCGTTTACGATGGCTCAGTCTTCTACGCACAAGACGCTTTTGAAGGGCTCCGCTTGATGGCCGAGATTCGCGAGGCTAAAGATTCAGGCCGACCTCTCATCGCAGAAGCCTCTGAAGCGCAGCGAACCAAGTCACACCGGCTGCCAGACTCAAACCCGGCCCTCTACGTTTTTGATGGAACCAAGAGCGATGTTAGAACCGACATCGAGCCGCCGAAGCTGCCCTTCTACGGAGCCAAGAAGCAGACCAAATTCGACATCTTTGAGCTGTACAAGTACATCAACAAGATTTCGCTCTTCCGTGGCCAGTGGCAATTCAAGCGCCAAGAAGGGATGGACAATCTAGCCTTCAACGCATGGCTTGACGAGAACGTCGAACCCATCTTTACGCGATTTAAGCGCGACCTCGCGACCTACATGCAGCCCAAGGTCAAATGGGGTTACTTCTGGTGCCAGTCCGAAGGCAACGACCTCATCATCTACCAAGAAGATGCCAAAACCGAGCGATGCCGTTTCCGGTTCCCCCGGCAATCTGACATGCGACGTTCCTGCCTCAGCGACTTCTTTAAGTCGACTGATTCAGGCGTGATGGACGTTGTCGGATTCCACATCGTAACGGTAGGCGAAGAGATCTCCAAGTACGAACGATCACTGTTCCAAGCTGGCAATTTCCAAGACTATCTCTTCACCCACGGAATGGGCGTTGAGACCGCAGAAGCACTCGCTGAATACTGGCACCGCCAGATTAGATTCGAACTCGGCATTGCCGATCAAGAGCCTGACGAGATGCGGTTCTTGTTCAGCGCGAAGTATCACGGCTCCCGCTACTCCTTCGGCTATCCGGCTTGTCCGAACCTAGAGGATCAGGCGATGCTCATGGAATTGCTAAGCCCACAAGACATTGGGATTGAGCTCAGCGAAGAGTTTATGCTTGTCCCAGAGCAGTCGACCACCGCGATCGTCGTTCATCACCCCGAGGCCAAGTACTTCAACATTCGCTAGGCTTCTTTTAGCCTAGCGAAGAATCCGTACATCGATGCCCACTCGGTCTGTACGTATCGGACGTGGCGATCTTCGTTAAACGTCAAACGAAGATCGTAGTTCTCCTTCAGAACTTCTTCAACTTGACTCTTCCGGCAGAACGTGACGGGATACTTAATGATCTGGTCGGGCAGGCCCGTTTCAACCTTGCTCGGGCCATTCGCGCTCAGCTTTGACTCGTGAATCATAATCGTCTCTTCACGATCAATCACGAGGTCAAACCGAGTGAGAAACACGTTTCGAGCCTGGATGTTGCAGAGTCGTCGTATCGTCTCTAGTGGGTTGGGAATGTAGGGCAACGCGGCGCTAGTGCATACGAGTCCGACGCCGCCGGTTGAAGCAAATCGTTCGGCCGCGCTCTCGATGCTGGTGTGAAAGTGGAGGTCTTCGTCGGCGAGCATGTCGGCAGAAAATGCCATCGCTTCAGTCTCAACGACGCTCCAATTCAGCTTGACGCTGTCTCGGAATAGCTGTTTGGCGAAGAAATAGTGAGTTCCCGCGCCACCACCGAAGTCAAGGACATTGAGCTCACCGTTCTTTGCAGCGAGTCCAATCGCGATTGCAATCCGAGATCCATTCATGTCCGACTCAAGCGTCTCGAGCGTATTTAAATTATCTCGATAATGACGGGTCTTCTCAACGACAGACCTGGCCAGTAGATCTGTAGAGTAGCCCTCACCACACTGCCTTATGGCCTCTTCGTAGGTCTGGAAGACTTTGCCGTCTGCGGCGAGTCGACGCTTAATATCCAGAAGCGCAGGTGGAACGAGATCATGGATTTTCATGGAATTTGGTGGAGGGGAGTCGTAACAAAGATCGGCCAAAGGCATAGCCCGCGCTCCCAGATTTTACAGCATTCAAGAAACGCCTAAGGGCTCATGCCATTTGGACGGCTGGCGCCTGACGTCCAATCGGAATCTCGGTATCCTCCTTTCTGTGAGTGGAAAGCCCAGAATTGCGTGCATTATCGGGACTCGACCGGACGCGATTAAGACGGCACCTGTCATTCAGCAGCTCCATAGGCTGAGCGATTTAGTCGTCCCCATAACCTTGAGCACGGGCCAGCATCGTGAGATGCTAGACCAGGTGCTTGAGACCTTTCAGATCCAACCAGAAGAAGATCTTGGATTGATGCGTCATGGCCAGGGGCTTGCTGAGATGAGCGGGCGGGCGCTGATTGGTTTGACCGAAGCTTTTGAACGGCACAAACCCGACTACGTGATGGCTCAAGGCGACACGACCACGACCTTCATTGCGAGCTTGGCGGCCTTCTACGCACGCATTCCGTTTGGGCATATCGAAGCAGGGCTTCGAACGCACAACATCGACAACCCTTTTCCAGAGGAGTTCAACCGTCAAGCGAGTGCTCTGATCACGAAGCAGCACTTCGCCCCGACCTCCCTTTCTGCCGAGAATCTCTACCGCGAAGGGCACACCGAGAATGTCTTCGTCACGGGCAACACAGGAATTGACGCCGTATTGCAGGTGGCCGAAAAGATGGAGCAAAGTTGGTTCCCCGAGCACTCTGGACGTGTCGTCTTGCTCACGACTCACCGCCGCGAGAATTGGGGAGATCCCCAGCGTGACATTGCGAACGCTTGCCGGGAGATCGTCGATCGATATCCAGACGTCTTGCTCGTTGTTGCGATGCACCGCAATCCAGTAGTCAGGCAAATCCTTCAAGAGGTCCTCGCCGATCATCCACAGGTGAGACTTATCGAGCCTCCAGATTACGCTCAGTTTGTGAAGCTGATGCAGCGCGCCACGCTTCTCCTGAGTGATTCTGGTGGCGTGCAAGAGGAGGCCCCAGCCTTTGGTGTTCCTGTCCTGGTGCTTCGGGAGACAACAGAACGCCCTGAAGGCGTAGCCTCGGGAGCTTCAAAGCTGATCGGCACCAATCGCGCGCGAATTGTTGAGGAAGCGGTCATGTTGCTTGATGACACTTCTGCAAGCAGAAAGGTCTCTAGCCCGTACGGAGATGGGCGAGCGGCCGAGCGGATCTGCTCCCATGTGCTTTCCTACCTTGGAATCACCACTCCGTCAATCCCCGACTGGTCGTAGAACATTCGGACGTCCGAACATCATCTTCGCTTAAGCAGGAAGAGTGTTCGGAGCGTTCCAGGGATCTGCACCTCTCGGATAGTCTCAAAAAACTCCGAAGCTGCCTCCCGAAAGCCCTCGATGGTGTAGCCGGAGAAGATGTCTTTGCGAGCGTGCATCATCTTTTGCACCTGGCTATCTTCCTTAGGCACCCACTCCACGATGACATAGCGACCCAGACGGGAGAAGAGGTCTGCAATGAGCGGCAGGGGAGTGTTGTTGCTGATCGCGAGGTGGTGGATGACGGCGAGCGCGAGCGCCACGTCCACTTCAGCGCGTTCAAAAAAAGA
>JBBRHU010000002.1:0-50246 GCA_038222255.1 Fimbriimonadales bacterium
TGGGGGACTTTTTCGCGAACTGTTTCGGACGGCGAGATGAGGTCGTCAGCCTCCCGGTGATCGTGGACCACGGCAACGCGTACAACTGCTTCTGGAAGATGCCGTTCCGAAAGGCCGCGCGTGTCGAGATCGTAAATCAGAGCGAAAAGTCCATCAACCTGCTCTATTACAATATCGACTGGATCAAGAAGGACCGCCTGCCGAAGGACACTCCCTACTTCTACGCGCAATACCGCCAGGAGTACCCGGTTCAGAAGGGCAAGGACTATGTGCTTCTGGAGACAAAGGGCAGGGGGCATTACGTAGGGACCGTGCTCGCCGTAAGGACAAGGAGCCCCGCGTGGTTCGGAGAGGGCGATGAGAAGATTACCATCGACGGAGAGGCGAGCCCGTCTATCTGGGGGACGGGCACGGAGGATTACTTCCTCTCCGCTTGGGGCCTCAAGAAGACCCTCACGCCCTATTTCGGCGTGCCCTACTTCGACCAGTGGGGGATAGTCGGCGGGCACACCAGCGCGTACCGGTGGCATTTGAACGACCCCATCGTCTTCAAAGAGGGGATCAAGGTAACTTTCGAGCACTTCGGCTGGATCGCCCCGGACGAGAACCCCGACCACAAATCGACTAGCTGGAACGAGCGTCAAGATGACTACGCGAGCGTTGCGTTCTGGTACCAAACCGGGGTGCCAACTTCCACCGAGCGAGTGCCGGAAGCTCGACAACTACCGAGCCTAGATCGAGTGATCGCTCGGGCACCAAAAGACGCACCACACGGCATCGGCGGAATCGAATCGCAACGGCTTGATATGTACGAAGAGCCGCACACCATCTACATGCCAAAAGACCAAGGCAACGCGTGGATCGAAATTCCGATTACGGTGACCAAGAAGGAGCCGCTTCGATTGCTGCTGAACATGACGACATCATACGATTTCGGCAAGTACCAGGCCTCGCTAGACGGAATCAAACTTGGCGGAGTCATGGATTTCTATAGCAAGAACGTCGAGAACAAGGAGTTCCACCTCCTCGACTTCTGGCCAGAGCCCGGCAAGTACACCCTTCGACTTGAGTGCGTCGGCAAGAACGCACAGTCGCAAGGCCACTTCCTAGGGATCGAATCCGCCCGCCTTCGCGAGCGTCGCCCACGTGTGACGGATATGGGATTTGACAAGGACAAGGATTGGAGAAAGGCGCCTAAGCTTTACGGCTAGTGCGGGCAGTTTTGATATGGGAGCGATTCCCAATTGCCGTAGAGATTGGCCGCACGTACCAGGAAATCGTTGAACTAGTCTGCTCTGAGCCAAGAAAAATCGGTGAAAACCCGTGAGACGGTGGCTCGGAGGTTGCAGTCTTGCGCTCAAGACTAATGCGTTAATTTGGGCTGACCTGTCGACATAAGCAAGCAAGCCCCTGATTCAAAATGTCCTTTCGTCTTTGGAACAGCAGACAGAAAAACAACCTTCTGCTGGGCTGCTTTCAAAATCGATTCTGGCAGCGGATCGAAACTGTGAACTTGCTCAGGGCCAAACGAAAACCGGGCAGGTTTAGATAGGTAGCCACAGTTTCATTCTTTAAAGTAGAACTCAAGGATTCCGATTGTCATCATCCGGGTTAGTTGTTTGGCCACTCCTTGGAGGTAGCTTTGAGCTAACCGCGATAATCACGACGCCGATGAGACTGGTGCAAATGCCGACAAACTTGAGGTTTGAATATAGGTTCATATCCGAAGAAGAACTGGAAAGTTGCTTGGTTGAGAACGCATTGAAAAGTCCCACGACTTGACCAGTCAACGACGCTGTTGCCTCATAACGTTGGGAAGCCCACCAATACAACCCCAGTCCAGCTAGCATAATGCAGATCCCCAGGGCCACTCTACTCTCAATCTTGACTTCCACAATTACCTCTTCCGAAGTAGCAATATCACAGCTAAGACAAGACTCGCCACAAATGCGTAAAATCCGATGTCAACAACCTGGGTTAGTTCTGTGAGAGCACGGACGCCGTTCAGCATGTATCCGACATAACCAAGTAACGCGATACTGAGAGAGGCGCCTACCCAACCGTAGATCTTCGCCGCTGGGCCTTTAGTGCACACCCAAACCACAAATAGAACGAGTGAAACAACGGGAATGAAACTTGCAAGAATCCAGGGCGAATCCCTGACCGCCCGCATTAGCACCTCAAAGTCGCTCGACTCTACTCGAAGCATATCAAAAAGTGAACCCGTATGCGATCCCCAAAGAAACGGAACTTTAATCCAGGGCATGAATATCGATGCTCCTAGCAGTACAGTGCAGCACGCTGGGCCCACCTTATTCATTCCGGGAGAGACATGAGTTGAATCAGGGTCGGAGTTCACATCGCGATTATACAGTGATGACCTCTAGATGGGTGTTTATGTTAGCTAGATTTTATCGAAATAAAGTTTGGTCGCTTTGATGTGAGACTATGAGAGTTATGTACGTTTCCAGATGTGCGAATTTGACACCGTCGCTCCCCGGCATTGATTTGTTCCCACAGCGTACGCAACTACAGCGCCCTCAACTTCGGCCACTCGATCTCCACATCCTGCGCTCGGAGGAGCGACTGGAAAGACCCAAGCAACGCGGACTGTTCAAGAACCTGAGCTGGCTCCACACCTTTCTGGATGCAGAAGGCAGCGAGCAGGCCCGCCGACTCTCCGAGGTTCCACTCGACCGGATGGAGCCGGTAGCAGCCGTTGGTGATGTGGGTCACGCCTAGGTTCTTGCAGGCTGGGATGAGGTTCCTCGTCCGAACTGGGACGAGCGAGCCGAGGGGGATTTGGAAGGGGAGGGAGCTTGTGTCGATGTACGCCACACCGTTGGTCGAAGGGTGAAGGTCGATTCGGTATGCCCCGACTCCCACAGAATCTTCGAACTCGACCGCCCGGTCTTGGTCAGGGTTGCTTTCGGCGGCAACGTGTTGCTCTAGAACTGTGAATCGAGACTTGATCCGGCGCGCTTCGCGGATGTAAGGAGTCTTTGCAAAGCCATCCGATGTGCCGGTGATGTCTGGTCGGAGATAGAACCCTTTGTGGCCCTGTTCAACCTGGAGATAGTAAAGCAAGCTGAGCGAGAGCTGTTTCGCATCTGCGAGTCTGGACGATAGAGTCTTCTGATCGATTTCGAGCGTGCTTGCCTCGAAATAGTCGTTCATCGGCCAGTTCACAATTGTTACTGCGTGAGGAACGGCGCCGGGTTCGAAGCGGGTCGGCTCGACGATTTTTCGATAGGTGAAGAAGTCTTTGCCGCTGTTGTCGAAGAACGGGATAATCCGAGGTTCGTTCGTCCACGGGTGGATGTCTACGGGGCCGAGCAACCGGCCCGGCCAGAACGACGGCTGTAGGCTGGCCCACTTCTCATACTGATCCGGCATCGGAATTGTGTGGTCGTTGTGGGGATCAAATCCCATCGCGAAACACCAGGTGATGCCTTGCACGTTGTCGGGCTGCAGTGGCCCTTCGACTCCATTCGGTTCTTGAGTTTCAGCTCTTGACTCCGCCCCAACAATGTATTCGGTGTCGGTTAGGGGCAACAGGTCGCCGAGTTCGGTGGCATCGATGAAGTACTTGGCCTTCACCCAATCGACAGCCCCGGTTTGGATATTCATGATCGGAACCGAGATGACTCTATCGCCATGCATAACCGGTCGGTCGGCCCCGGTTTCGATGGGAGTTTCTTGGAGAACGGCTCCGCCGCACGCTACGGTGTGAAGTCGAATATCTAGGGTGCCCACCGAAGCCGCCATCGCCGAAAGCACTTCCCATCCAATTTTGGGCTCGTGACAGAGCTTGCTGACGTAGCCACCACCTGGATTAAGGTTTGGGTTTGACTTTGAAAGTGCGGTGAGGGGGAGGTGGGTCCGGTAGTATTCGCGCACTTTGTCGCGATAGGTTCGGTAGCGACGTGTGCACCCGAACTGCTCGATCCAAGGGTGTTCGTCGGGCGGGACGGCTTGGCTGGTCAGTTGTCCACCGATCCAATCGGTTTCTTCAGTGAGAATCACGGAGAGCCCCAGTGAGGAAGCAGCGAGCGCCGCTGCCGTACCTCCCGTTCCGCCGCCAACAATCAGAACATCACACACAAGTTCGCCCATAGACTCGAGGAGGGTACCTCTCGACTATGGGCGATTCTGGGGAGATTTAACTTAGCCGATAAGGTCGAGCTTGACGGTTCCGCTGACTGAACCTGCGCCAGGAATCGGAACGTTTGTCCATTTGGATTCAGCCTTGATCATTTTTAGGCCATCCTTTTCGATCCAAGCCGTGGTGTCCATAGTTGCAGGCATTGAGCCTTCGCTTTCGACGCCGGTGATCTTCACCTTAAGGCACTCGTGAGTTCCAACCTTGTCTTCGGCAAGAAGCTTGAAGGTGACCTTCGCGGCGACGGCACCCTTCTTCTCGTCTTTCTTGATGGCCGCTTCCCAAACGTCTCCGACCTTGATCGCCTTACCAGGGAGGACAAAGTTGTTCAGAACGCCAGTGCGCATCGAAGTTTCTGCATCGGCGCCTTTGATCTCGACGATCTCGCCTTTAGCATTTCGGACTTCGGTGGAAGCCTCTTGCGAACCCGGCTCCATTTCCTGGCCACCTACGGTGAGTTTCAGCCCTTCTTGGCCACTCTCAACGGTGAATCCTCCGTCGTCGTCAACCTTGGTGACCTTCTCAACCACGGTCGCAGTCACTCCGATCGACTGGCCCTGGGCATCGATCGTTGCGGCGAGCTTGTACTTCGAGATAGCTCCCTTCTCATGCTTGAACTTAAGCGTGAACTCTTGGGCTACGTATGCGAGAGCGGAAGCGCTCAAGAGGCTAGCCGCGATTCCGAGGATCAAAAATTTGGACTTCATGTTGAGGTTTCCAACGTTTATTGTAGACGTTTGAGATAGATACGCGACATGCCCAGTATTCGATTTACGTTAGGACCATTCGCAGACTCTGCTAAATTCGAGTTGATGTCTCCCAGCGTGATCACTTTCGATTGTGCCCAAACCCTTGTGGACGCTACTTGGGATCCGGTGCAGATGTTGAAAGATGCGGCGGCAGGGATCAGCCTCGAATGTCGCCCCGAAGAGTTTGCGCTGTTTGGAGTCGACGTTCAAAGGGCGTGGCCTCAGCTTTGCGGAGCGAATGCTTCGAGGAACGTTGAGGCCGTCGACCAGCTTTGGTTCGAACTGACTGAAGATTGGTTGAGTCAAGTGGGCCGCGATCGAGCACTCGCAGTGCCGCTCAAGGCGCTCTCCGACACCTACTGCTTTAAGCATCCCTCGAAGTACTTCACGCTCTACGACGACGTCATTCCGAGTTTGACCCGATTGCAGTTGGGCGGCTATCGCCTCGCAGTCATTTCCAACTGGGATCGATCTCTTCCGTGGATTTTGGAGATGTTTGGGCTGACCGGATTTTTCGAAGTTGCCTCGGCATCACTTGTCGAAGGTGTCGAGAAGCCGGATCGACGATTGTTTGAACTTACGCTGGAGAAGATGGGTGTTGAACCCTCCGACGCAGTGCATGTCGGCGACGACAAAATTGATGATATCGCTGGGGCGCACGGTGCCGGAATGGAGGCCGTTCTTATCGACCGGTCGCGGAGCGTTTCTGCGGAGGGCGTTATTCACTCGCTCGCGTACCTGGAAGAGGCCATGGCTTGGAACGGCTGAGCGACTACGACTACGATCTTCCAGAAGAGCTGATCGCCCAGACGCCCATCAAAGTTCGTTCGGGTTCTCGCTTGTTGCATCTAGATCGGTCGACTGGAGCAATCGTGCATCGCCAGTTTCGTGAGGTAACCGACCTTCTGCGGGAGGGTGACTTGCTGGTGATGAACGACACCCGCGTCTCGGCGTTGCGGCTGCTCGGCCTGAAATCGACAGGTGCCGCAGTCGAAGCTTTGCTTCTCGATTCCCCCGCGCCCTATCTCTACCACGCCTTGATGAAGCCCGGCCGCAGGCTCCAGGTCGGTTCTTTGATCGAGTTTGGCGAGGGGCTCGTTGCTACAGTCGAGCGCGATCTTGGTGATGGGCAAAAGGAGATTCGGTTCCAAGTGATTGATGATTTCTCAGCGAAGCTGAACGCGGTTGGTTCGGTGCCTCTGCCGCCGTACATCCACGAAAAGCTTTTGGACAGCGAGCGCTATCAGACGGTTTATGCCAAATATCAAGGCAGCGCCGCCGCCCCGACCGCCGGGCTCCACTTCACGCCGGAGATCCTTGGCGCACTCCAAACAAAGGGAGTCAACACCGCCAAAGTCACTCTACACGTGAGCCTAGACACCTTCCGTCCCGTCCAAACCGATAACCCCACCGAACACGTGATGCACGGCGAACGATGCACCCTCCCCCCCGAAACGGCTGTCGCTATTGAGCAATGCAAGGGGCGAATCATCGCCGTCGGGACAACATCTGTGAGGACGCTGGAGTCATTCGCGGTGGGTGCCCGACGGGTCGAACCGGGAGAAAAGAGCTCCGCCCTATTCATCTACTCCGGCTACGAGTGGAGGGTCGTAGACGGCATGTTCACCAACTTCCACATGCCCAGAACCACGATGCTCCTCATGATTTCCGCGCTGGCGGGGAAGGAGGCGGTGAGGCAGGCTTATCGCGAAGCTGTCTCGGAACGGTACCGGTTCCTGAGCTTTGGGGATTCGATGCTGATTGTGTGACGCTGCATCCGTAAGCCCAAGCGCGCGACTTGCCCCTCGGCTTAGACCGGGGTCATTTGCATCAATTTCGAGAGAATTTACGGCAAACGGAGTAGCAAAAACTGTTGAAGAAGTCTTATCAACATGTATATCTCAAATTCTGATGGAGCCAATCTAACCTTTTGGCACTCATTGGGGACGCATTCGGCATTATTTAAGGATAAGAATCAGATTGGTCTCCACGCCTCGATAGAACTGGGATAAAGTGTTAGAAAAGTCGGAGAGGGGATTTTGGAAGAGAGACCAAGCTACGTTCCACACTTTGAACAGTTTTTCAATTTCACGCTGGACATGCAGTGCATCGCCAGCATTGAAGGTTATTTTCTGTTCGTTAATCGGGCGTTCAGTGACACCCTCGGGTGGACTGTTGAAGAATTACTAGACAAACCCTATCTGTATTTCGTTCATCCTGACGATCTAGAATCGACCAAACAGGCCATGTCTACGCTCGCTATTGGCGAGAAGGTCTTCAGCTTCAAGAATCGGTACCAGCACAAAAACGGCTCGTGGCTGAAGCTGTGGTGGAGGGCCCTAGTTGCGCCAGAAGGCTATGTGTATGCCACAGCGAGAGACGTCACAGCGCAGCAAGAGTATGAAGATGCCCTATTGAAGTCCCAAGAGAGCTTATCTGTCATGTTGCAATCCATCGGGGACGGTGTGATAGCAACTGGAAACGATGGCAAGGTGACTCTGCTAAATGGTGTTGCGCAAGAAATGACAGGCTGGAGCGCAGCCGAGGCCGTAGGGCGACCGATTAGCGAAGTATTCCGGATCGTCCATGAGCACAGTCGGGAACCAGCAGAAATTCCTGTACAAAGAGTCCTCAGAACCGGGCAGGTGCAGGGTCTTGCTAGCCACACCGTCCTAATCTCGCTCAACGGGGAGGAGTGGCACATAGCGGACAGCGCATCGCCGATCCGAGCAAATGACGGCCGAATTTTTGGGGTCATCATGGTGTTTCAGGATGAAACGGCAAGGCGCCACGCGATCAGGACGCAGGAGCACCTAGCGTTTCTCGTGAAAGGTTCAAATGACGCCATTGTGAGTGAGACACTTGACGGGATTGTGTTGAGTTGGAACCCGGCCGCTGAAGTGATGTTTGGCTATTCGGCACAAGAGGCGCTAGGTAGAGCGATGGAGTTTCGAATTCCACCAGATCGTTGGGCAGAGGCAAGGGTCCTGCAGGAAAAGAGCGCAGCTGGGGAAGGTATTCAAAACTTTGAGACCTTTCGGCTCCGCAGAGACGGGAGTCGATTTGAGGTCGCGCTTACGTTTTCTCCGATCAGAGACGGTGCTGGCGTGATCGTAGGCACATCGAAGATTCTTCGAGATATCACTGTCGCGAAGCGTGCGGAGGCCGAACTCGGTCGGGAACGGCGATTGATTGAGGCAATCTCGGAAACAGTTGTCAACGGCATTTTGACTTTAGATTGCCTGTTTGTCACGGATGAGGCTGGAACAATCCTGAGGGTGAACCAGGCTACGTTGAACCAGTTCGGCTACTCGATTGAAGGCATTATCGGAAAGAACTTTACCAGTCTCGTTCCTGCCATGATTCAGGGTGCTCTCGATGAAGTCTCCAAGTCGCCACGGCAGCCTGGCTTTGTCGACTTGATTGGAACCTGGCACGAGGCCGTTGGTGCGCGCTCTGACCATTCAGAATTCCCAGTTGAGCTATCAGTCGGTGAGACTCGCTTCGAAGACGCCAGTATTTTCACCGTCATTGTTCGGGATATCACCGAGCGAAAGGTGGCCGAGGATCTCTTGTTGCGCGCCAGAAAAGAAGCTGAAGGCTCGAACGCCGCTAAGAGTGAGTTTCTATCTCATATGAGCCACGAGCTTCGCACACCGCTAAACGCAGTCCTTGGTCATGCGCAGCTATTGCAACTGGAATCGGCCGATTCAAAAGTACAGGACTCATCGAAGTCGATCATCCGGGCCGGACGCCACTTGCTACAGCTAATCAACGAGGTGCTAGACCTATCACGAATTGAGTCCGGGGTTTTTGGCATCTCGCTTGAACCGGTCAACCTCCTTAACCTAATAGACGACTGCATTGAACTAATCCTTCCTGCAGCCAATGAGTCAGCAATCGTGGTAGAGATTGTATCGCGAATTGCTCGAGACCATTTCGTGATGGCTGACAAACAGCGCATAAAGCAAGTGTTCTTGAATTTGCTCTCGAACGCAATTAAGTACAACCGATACGGCGGACGAGTGGAGATTGGGGTCACCGAGGGCAACGCACTATCCGTAATTCACGTTTCGGACACAGGGAAAGGAATCGATAGAAGCCAAATAGAGAAGCTCTTCACACCCTTTGAGCGGTTGGGCGAACAAACCGTTGAAGGAACTGGCCTCGGACTGTCTCTTTCTAGAAACCTGGTCAACTTGATGGGCGGACAACTTCGACTTCGAGAAACAAGTGATTCTGGCTCAACCTTTGAAGTCAAACTCAAACTCGCCCCATCCGAAACTCCTGAAACCACTGAACTCCGGGCAACAAATCAGATCGGCGTCAGATCCTCAGACGTACAAATTCGAATCCTTTACATTGAAGACAACCCTTCGAACATCCATTTGATGGAACGGATTATGAAGTCCACTCCCGGCGTGGAACTGATTGTCGCAACACTTGCACGCACAGGGCTAGAACTGGCCCGAACGCGAATGCCAGACCTAGTTCTCCTTGACCTTCACTTGCCAGACGCTGACGGGGCCAGAGTCCTCGGACAACTTAAAGCCGACCCACAGACATCGCGAATCCCCGTCATCATCATTAGCGCAGATGCGACGAACAAGCAGATTGAGCGGGTTATGCAAGGGGGAGCGAAGACATATTTAACCAAGCCTCTAGAGCTGAACGCCTTGATTGCCGAGATTAATGACGTGAAGTCGAGAAAATCGGATCAATCTCATAAGTCGAGTGACTGACGAGACTTGTCTTCACAGACATCTGCTTGTTGGTTTAGTAGGCATTAGTTTGCAGAATCATTCTGTTAGGGTGTCGCAAACTCGCCTATCTGCATGATGCCTCTGACTAAGCAAGGCGGAGAGCGAACCGCAAGAGTAAGTGTATATGTACTATCTGATCTACGTAAGTTCGGCCACCCTCGCGCTACCAACGGAAGCCCTGTTGCAAATGCTTGATCAGGCACGCTCTAAGAACGAGAAGCTTGGGGTCACGGGCATGCTTCTGTATAAAGGTGGAAATTTTATGCAGATGTTGGAGGGTGAAAAGGAGATCGTTGTTGAGCTATTCGATACAATCCGCCGTGATATTCGACACCACAACGTTATTCAAATCAAAGTTGGTGAAATCGAATCCAGATCTTTTCCAAACTGGTCGATGGGATTCACCGACATGGATACATGTGAGGGACTGCCGAAATTTGATGGGTACGTCCAGGAATCACTTCTCGACAGAAAGTTCCGAGACGACGCAAAGTTTGCTGTGCAGTTCATGCTGACTTTCAACGAATTGAACCATTAAGCATGTCTCCGAGCGGCTCTGTTCTTGGAATCGTTACCTTGACGTCGCTTCAGTCTGGGAGTCGACTTGCAACGATCACTTGGCATTAATGCGGAGTTTTGATGTATTTAGATTGCGGTCCGAATTTGTGGTGAAGATCCACGATGCGGAATCCGATAGTAAGGTAATAGCTATGAGCCATTGCCAAAGGGCAGTTTTCGACAAGCTAGCGACGAAGCGAGGTCACCATTGAAAAGTATCCCCTTTGAAAGTAGCAAAAATGAGTTTGTAAACGCCCGAATTGTCGTCGTGGATGACTCCTCTGAGAATGTCCGGATCATCATGAGGTTCCTGGCGTTTGCCGGATACTTGAACGCAGAATCATTCGTTGATTCTAAAGCTGCACTTGCGTCGATGCGGTCCGAGTGTCCCGACATCATCTTGCTTGATTTGCATATGCCCAAACCAGACGGCTATGAGATTCTCGCAGAGCTTCGATCCCCCGGTTCGTTTGGCAGGTCAATTCCCGTACTCGTCTTCACAGCGGATGCAACTTCTGAGGCGAGGTCGAAAGCACTCGACGCAGGTGCGTCGGATTTTCTTACGAAGCCTGGTGATGCCGTCGAGATCCTCCTCAGAGTCAAAAACTTCCTGCAACTCCGCAAAGCCCACGTTGATTTACAGCGGACAAACAATGAACTCGAGGCAAAGGTTCGGGAACGAACGGCCGAGCTTTCAATTTCTCGTCGGGAAGCACTTGAGACCTTGGCGAGATTAGCCGAATTTCGCGACTACGACACGGGTCAGCACACGAAACGAGTTGGCGAACTGAGCGCATCGATCGCACGCGAACTCCAGCATCCCGAAGTTTTTGCAGAAGCCTTGCGCCTCGCTGCTCCGCTCCACGATTTGGGAAAGATCGCGTTGCCGGATTCAATCCTGCTGAAAGCAGGGAAGTTGGACAATGATGAAATCGAGACAATGCGGGGCCATACAGTTGTCGGCGGCCAGGTGTTTTCAGGAGTTGAATCGCCGCTAATGATTTTATGTCGTGAAATTGCCCTTCATCACCACGAGCGGTGGGACGGAACAGGCTACCCCACGGGAATCGCCGGGGAAGCTATCCCGCTTGCCGCAAGGATTGTTGCTGTAGCGGATGTTTATGACGCCCTTGTAAACACTCGTCCGTACAAGGCGGCTTGGTCGCACGAAGAAGCCGTTGCAGAGATCAAATCTAAGAGTGGCACGCAGTTTGATCCCGCGATCGTCGATGCGTTCCTAGCCCTTGTCGCACCCAGTAGGCTTCGTCTGGCCGCCTGACATCCCCACCTGCTTCCCCGTCGCTAGCGGCTCGGTGGCAACAATTGTTGGCTGTCCGAATCCACTGGGGACCGGTCACATTGTGATGTGGTTCTCGGAGTTGCGGCCACCCTTTCGTCCCCTGCCGTGCCGCTCCTCATTTGGGCTCGTGCATCGTGATGCAGTGGATTCCTCCTCCGCCTAGGTTGATGGCTCGGGTTTGGAGGGGTTTGATTTTTCGGGTGGGGAAGAGATTTTGGAGGATTGCGGCCGCTCGACGGTCCTTCTCTTTGAGGGCGATCGGTAGGCCGGGGCGGTAGAACTTGGACGTCAGGACGAGGTCGTTAGTGATCAGGAAGTTCATGTAGCTGGAGGCATAGACCACCTTCACCGCTTTGCCTTTCGGGAACTTGTGGCCGCCGGGGTAGGTGAGAGCGGCGAGGAAATCGTAGACGGGGTCGCCGGGTCTCATGGTTTCGTAGGCCAAGTTTGGTGCGGGCATTCGGACGATTTTGAACGGCTTACCCTTAGAAGTCCGTCCGGCTGCGATCACCTCGCGGGCGGCTTCGAGTCGTCGCCGATTCTCGCGCGCGACTGGGCTTTGGGTTGCCTCGGCTTCGGTCACTTCGGCCAATGCAATAGTGTCGGCGGATACGAATCGAGCCACGTTGTCGCAGTGCCCACCCGTGGTGATCGGCAAATACTTATCGCCGTCAATGGGGCCATCGAAAGAGTAGCCGTCTTCGACGACTCCTTGCGGCAACCAGAGAATGGTATCGACTCCGAGGGTCATTCGTAGTCGGTCCTCAATCTGTTCACGGGTCATGCCGGGGTTGCGTTGGAGCTCGACCGCTCCGACCACCATCAGCACCCCCTCACCATTGGCTTCCCGATTCCCGCCTTCTCCCACCGTTCCGCTCGGTACGGTCGGCACTTTGCGCCAACCCGCAACCGTCCGGTCGATCTTTTCGTGAGTCTTGGAGACTGCCGAAGTCGGCGATTCATAGCCCCAATAGTTGAATCCAAAGTCCGCAATTGCCCTTTGTTTCCCAAAGGTCAAAAACGACGGACCAAAATCTCGCATCCAAATCTCGGCGTAGTCGACGACGTGAGTGTGCAATCGAGGAGATCTGACCTGTCGCTTCACACGTGCACCAACCTTTTCGTTGGTCACCAAAAGTTCGACATCCACATCGCGGACCAGGTTGCGAATCAACTCCAAACTCTCCACGGCGACCGAAACGCCCTTCTTGTGGTCATACGTCGGCCAAGACATCCAAACCGCACGCTGGGCGGCGAATTCAGCAGCGGGCTGAAGTTGTTGGCGGCAGACCACGATGGCGACGGTGGCCAAAATCATACGCGAAGTCTAGCCGATCAGGATCAGCTCTAAACTCGTGGGCCGGCCTTGCACCTTATGAGAAAAGATGAATTCGTTCAAAGCCTGATCGCAATGAGCTAGCTAGTTCTTGCAAGACCCCGGTAAAACCGGAATCGCCGAAGCGAGAGACATACCAACAAGCAACCCTTTTTGGTGTTACTTAGTAACTCTGGTTCTCTCAAGTCTTATGTGGGCAGTGCCTCCATTTTCGGGGTTCCATTTCTGCTTCTTGGGATTTCAGGTGTGGAGATCGAGTTTGCCACGGAGCAGGTAGCTCATGAGGATCATTTGGGTGGGGATTCCGTTGACCCTTTATGTTTAACCCAGGCTAGGATGAGATCCCTCTTCTGGAAGAAGTTTTCAAGGGCATCGACTCCAGAGTTAAGAACAGTTTCGAGCCAGTCTGCAAGATAGTTGTGAGCCTTGGATCGGGGTTGGTCAAACAGCTTTTGAAACGCGAGTCTGAGTCTGCGGGCCCCTGCACGCTCGGTCAATGCAATGCCTTTGCCCAAGCCAGAGCGTGCTCGCATTTAAGCTTCGCTCAATCTCTCTCGATTCATAAGCAAGAGAAAGCCCGTTTCTTTTCCAGACCTTGGGTGTTTGGATTCAGATCGCCGGGTCTCAACGACTGCTTCTGAGGTCAGCTTGATGAGACGGAACTTGTCGAGCACAACTTGTGTTTTGGGGAAGCAGGATTGAATACCAGAAATTCATATGACGCGACGTTCGCTCAGCCAGCCTTCCCGTCTAACTTCGATCCCATCACAAAGTAAATGCGAGGGTGAACCTCCCCATCGTCGAGCTCAGAATCCTTCACGATCCAAAGGGATGAGAGTCCAAGCACAGTAGCAAATAACTGCTCAACGTTCAAACCCAAAAGAATGATACGTCAAAAAAGCAACGCTTAGCCACTCGGAGTAAGAAGAAACCGTCTATCTCTTCAAGGGCCGGCCTGGTACCCGCCCGGGAGGGTCGGTTCGCCACCTACTTACAGTCAAAAGCTAAGGAGACTGCTTGACAAAACAACAAAGAAGTATTATGATAAGTCATGTCAAGACCTAAGCTCAAAGGTTTTAATCTGGAAGAGACCGTCTCAAACGACTCAAAACAATTCATCGAAAAGAATGATTTTGAAGAGAATGAACCCATGTTTGGGGTGCTTGGCCCAGAATCAGTGACTCGCGATTTTCAGAGTGAGGGCACTGTTGAAAAGTGGTATGACAATGGTTTGAAGGCGGAGTGGAGGGCACACTTTCATCGTTCAAGAGTGGAAGGCAGCGTGGAAGCCTTTGTCCGTGAAATCTCACCTTTGCAAACTTACTTCGGCAGAGAGGTTGACCCGCCGCTATTCCCATTCAAGCCTAGTACGCAGAGCACAACCGATATCGCGTGCGGATACAGACCGGACTTATCCAAGCAGTCACCACAGTTAAGCGGAGGACGATTTCTATTTTCAGCAATGACAGCACCATTAGCATGCATGAAAATGCTTACACATTCGATTGACCGTGGACTAATAATCGTATGTGGCGAAACATCGTGCGGGAAAAGCACCTTCATCAGGGAATTAATTTTTCAAATTCTGGAAGCAAAGCACAGCAAAACAAATTCCGACCTCAATCTAATTACATTCGAAGATCCCGTGGAGTCGACGTTCTACGTGACTCCACAAAGGTTGCAAGGTGTCGGGACAGATGCAAAGTGCTCGGCTACATCTTTTCTTGGAATCGACGAATCGATGATAGTCAGAGCGACGCATCGAGAACGTGGATTGGAGTGCCTGAATGTCAGCGACTTTTTCACCTCTGCGTTGCGCCAGAAACCGGATCTTGCATACGTCGGAGAAACTCGAGATATTTCTGAATGGGACCCGATCATCGATTTTGCGATGACCGGGCACTTAGTTGTCACAACGTGTCACGCGGGGTCCATAAAGGAGTGTCTATCGAAGATTCTTTTGGCCACCAATTCATCCAAAAATCCAGCCAAACGTAGCTTTGTTGCCTCCTCCCTATCAGCGATTATTCACCTTCAAGTCGTTTCGTCTAGCCCCACCGTTATCGTGCCGTCCATGTACGTGTTCAATAACGCAGGAACGGCGCGTCTGATTGCCGACAACCTAGACTGTATCCTTCCGGATAAAGAACCGCCCTCGATAGGGTACTTCGGAATGTTGCAACGAATCATTGGGGAGTTTTCGGCGCCTGACCTTGCCGATTTCAAGCAGAAGCTTGATCTTGCCAAAAAGAGAGCATTGACCCTAGATCTGGGGGAACGGCTTTGATTTGCTTTGGAATTCCAACACTCGATTATTTGCTCGGCATTCGGGTTCAGGAGGAAGTGACAGCTTTCCCGGAGCAGAAGAGTCTTTGCATTGTCGGAACGCCAGGTACAGCAAAATCCTTGCTGGCACTTCACCTGGCCGCAACATACTCGTGGCGACACCAGGACGCCCGGGTTCTCTACGTTAGCACAGACTGGTCGTTCGAAATGGCGGAGTCGTGCCTCGCCGACTTCTCGCTCAACCGGTATGCACACCGACAGGCAAATCCCTTTCTGGGAATGGAGCCGCCGAACTACAGATACTTGTGTGAAAAGAGGCAGCCACGGCATAACAAGGATCTTCAGCTCATACGATTGGAGCCAGAAGAGTCAAACTATGCCGATGAGTTGAGCCGCTATCTCGACAGCCCTGAAAACAAAATTGCGTTCCTGGACCTGCGATCCCAAACTTCGGGCGACGATTGGGGGCATCTACTGAAACTATCTACTGTCGTGCGAACGTGGAAAAATTCTGATACTCCCTCTCCCACCCTCGTTATCGTAGACGCGATCGAGGGCTTGGAACTCCTTGCCGGCGACTCAGACCAGTTTGGTCAACCTCGCAATCGGAGGCAACGCATTGCGCAGCTGTCTCGGTTGATGAAAGACCTTCATTGGGCACTAGTCGTTGAAGACCGTGGAGCAGACGACGACGAGGACGGTTTTGCTCGTGCGCACTACGACGAAGAATTCATCTCTGACATCGTGGTGCGACTTGGAGTCCGTAATATCACTGGATACATGGAGCGATACGTGCAAGTGATGAAGTGTCGTGGAACGAACCATCAAATGGGCAAGCATCCTCTTCTTATCCGGCGCGGCCAAGGAACTTATCAGATCCATGGTGAACCAGCATATGATGATCCCAAGGTGGATCACGCATACATGTATGCGATTCCTTCTTTGAATTGTCGAGCAGTATCCCTGATTGCAGGATCGAAGGGAGTGGTATGAAGAAGAGACGATCTCTAGAGAATTTATTTGGGGTTGAACACCTCGATGATTTGCTTCAATTTAACGCGGTTGATCGAAGATGCCGATTCCCGTCCGTAGGGGCATTGATTGGAGAGGAGGGCACACACAAGTCACGCCTTGCTCGATCGTTTCTGGCACAGGGCCTGAATGATGGGTCCGTTTCCATGCTTCTCACTTTTGGCCAAGTGAACGACCTGAAAACCAAAATCGCTCACCATTTGAAGGAGAGCGAGTTAAACGAAGATCTTTCGAGTCGCTTGATTCATAGGAGACTTGGCGCACAAGGAATATCTGCGGACCGATTTGTCCATGTTGTTCTTATTAACGTTTTTGAAGCATGCAAGAAAGAACTTCGGAGATTCTCTGGTGGTGAGTTAGCAGAATTCATCAAGGGATTACCGGAGGGCTATCAAGGCAAAGCATCCGCGGAGATCGTGTCTTTCGCTAAGAAGAAGAAGGTGGAGTACCTTGTTCGTTGGCTACAGGATACATTTCCGAATCAGCGGGTGCCGTGGGCTGAAAATGTTCGGATTGTATTCGACGACCTTTCACAGTTTCGCGCAAATTACCCCGATGTCAATAATAATCACTCCTTCCTTGGATATTTAGTTGACGTATTGAAGAATATTGGGGTTTCTTGTCTAATAGTTGATACACAGCCGGGCAGTCCGTTCGACATTTTGAGGAGCGATACTGATCGTGAGCTACGCAGTTACACCGACTACTGCGTGTACACATGGACTATTCGGCTCGGCGGTCAGCCGCGTGTGGCGGTAACTGTAACCCCCGCCGTTTCGAATGATCGCCCTTCTGTTATCAGAGAATTGAGAGGAGCAAAGAATACAAATGAACGAAAGGATAGCGATGACGTTGAAGTAGATCGGCATCTGGAACTATACAGCTTCTCGGATGAGGGAGAGCCTAGGCTAACGCCGATTCGTGCGATTTTCACAGATGAGACTCAAGGTCGGAGATCTTATCTCGCAGAGGCAGAAGGTGTCATCCGCCATTCGACTGGACACACATTTTCGGAAGAGGCTGTCATCTTAAACCGAACGGATGAGTGGATTCGGGGGATGCTAAACCGTCGCCCCAAGAATCTATCGTCTCACGAAACCCTGCTGATACAGGTCGATAACTGGTGGATCAACTGTGCCTTGGATGCAGGGAACGTCTTCACGCAACAATTCCTACCTATTCGACTCGAGGCACGATATGAAGCCAATGACGATCCAGCGCTAGCGAACCCCATTCAAAGAGCGATTAGTGCGACCCCGGAGTCTGGCAACAAGTTAATTCCTTATTACTGGACGTTTGGATTTCTACTCCTTCGCCACCAGGTGTGGTTAAGGGGGCGAGTTTCAGACTTGCTCCCGACAAAGATGGAGCACGCGTCTACGCGGGGCAATATAAGACAAGCGAGGGCGCTAGCGACAATTGTAGCGATAGCAGAGCAGTTGAAGTCGGTCGGACATGATTGGAAGGAAAAAACCGAGAGCATCGGAGATGATCAGAGCGAACGAGACACGACTCAGCATGAAGATCCAGTGGCCCGCTACAGCTTAGGTAGTCCGGTTCCCTGGGTTGATTTCCTCGGCGCGTGCAATCACTTGCGGGACATAGAGGCCTCGATGGGGCGGTCGCAGGAAGCTGGATTTGGATTCCATCTAGCCTGTCCGTCCGGAGAATCGCTGAACTGTCTTGTCCTCGAGATGTGGCTCAGTTGCTACGACGACTTAAGTACAAAACTGTCGGTTCGGGAAAAAGAGTTGGAAGCGGAACTGCTCTCCGCTTGTCGCACTCAACCAGGTGAGGGATCTGATGTTGAAAAGGCTCGGTCGAAATTGCGAACCATAAACGATACCTATCGGAAACTGATCACGGAAGGTGCAGAACGTCGGAAGGCGAGCATTTCAGAAACGTTACCTTGCGCAGAAGGTCTTGACAAGTTCCTTGGCCAGCCGCTCGCCCAGTGCTCCTTGTTCTTAACGCTTTTGCAGTTGGCAGAAGCCCTTGACGTCAAATCACTGATTTGTACTGAAGACCCTCTCGACATCGGAAACACAAACCAAAGGAAGGATTGGATCGCCAGCCGCGAATGGTATTCGACCGCAGTTTCGGCATGCGAGCAATTCGACGCTACCGACCCGCTCGTTCCTTTCTCGCTTCCAGGCCAATACTCAACGCGCGGGGATTGGTTCCTAGCGGCTATGAAGGAGAGTCGCTCTGAGTACATGGCGCAACTAGCAATTCAGGGCCTTTCTTCACCACGTGCTGCGATGGACAGAATGCAACGGGGAATTGGATTGCCATTCCATACTTTCTCGGAGAATCGTGAAGGTTCTGACGCTCTAAATCGGGGTCACCGAACGGCGATTCGCAGGACAATTGAAGGAAGGGTTGGCTATGTATATTACGATGATCTTCGGAAAATTGCTCCAAGTGTAGGATGTTTAGTTCGTCCGATTTGGAGGGGAACTATTAAGGATTATCCGTCGACTGCAAGACTGTTTAGACGGTGGGTGGTCAGATGTTTGGTCGATTTAATGCAGGTCATGGAGGGTCGTAAGGACGATTGGGTTAGGGCAAGCGAACTCAACTTTAGCATTCGAGACTTCATTGCAACGAAGGGGCCAGAAGAATGGCTAAATACGGTCGTGATCAAAGTTGAATCGGGCAGGGGGGATGACATTAAGGTTCAGGGATTAGATGCATACCGATATTGGTTCAAACCATTGCTAGCCCATCTAATGGAAGACTTCAAAGGGAGCCTCCAACACGGCATTGATCCATTGGGGCCCAGTGCTAGTCCACGGGACAAACAATCTTCAAACAAGTTCAAGTGATATGCCACTTGAACATGAGGTTGCAGCGGAGGCAGTCCGTACTCTCCTGCTTAACGGGAACTGGTGGCTGTCGGATCAGTTCATGCCGGAAGAAAAGCGTAGGGGAATCTCCACCTCTGCCGGCATTCAAAGTCAAGACCAGTCAACTACGAGAAGGCTCGCGCCGTGCGAGCAGCTACTTTCGATTTTTCAGCAGACAAATGAAAGGCGAATTCGTCCGTTGTCGCACGCTGCCGTCATCATTCAATTGAATCCGATTCATGCGGACGGAGTTCGATTCATTTCCTCCTACGGCCATCGCATACTTTCCGAGGTGGTCTTCACCTCTTGCGACGATAATTGCCGAGTGAGACTCGTATTCCGAATGAGTGCTTGCGTAGGCGAAGTCGAAGTTATTCCCGGACCGGTTGTTCTGCAAGATGTCGCCAACGCGTACTGAGTCCGATGGGAGGGCAACTCCCTTAAAAGCGCAGGGGTGAACAATCGCTTCGTGGACGAACACCG
This sequence comes from Fimbriimonadales bacterium, assembly GCA_038222255.1. Taxonomy (GTDB): domain Bacteria; phylum Armatimonadota; class Fimbriimonadia; order Fimbriimonadales; family Fimbriimonadaceae; genus Fimbriimonas. Next base: position 19,519 of record JBBRHU010000002.1, read on the forward strand.
AGTGAGCGGCTGCGAACTTGAACTCAGCACTCGTCGCCCCTGCGTGTCGGACGCAATACGAAATGAAGACTGCCGACCAAGGAGTGACGACTCCAGGAAAATCGTCTGGCAAATCGTTCCAATACTGCTCAATCTGCGATCTCAGCGGCTCATGGCTCTCGTCAATCAGATGGAATCGTTGGTATTGATCCTGAGCGATTCCTGCAAGTTTGGAGGCAAACGCGGAAGGGAGTGGTATTTGTGGCATGTATGATCCTCGGAGTGCTGCTTAGAGCAGAACTGCTACCAAAGGATATCATGCTGAGCCTAATGCTGTCCTGTTATGGAAAGTATTAAATGTGACTTGTGCATTTCTAACCTGTGCGCTCAAGTCGAGAAGGTGCTTCAATATTGTTATTAATCAGCAACCATTTCTCGTCCGATGACTCGAGTCTTCTCCCTGAGTGATAAAGGCGTAAGCCAATCCTTACCCCTTCAAAACCCCGAGCTTCTGGAGGGTCTCGTCCATCTGCTGGGCGTTCTCTTCACCGGAACCAACGAAGACGGCGACGACCTTCCCGTCTTTCCCGATGATGTAAGTCGTCGGGATGCCGCTGACGTTGTATTTGGACGTGGCGATCGACTGGGCGGTGTTCTTTCCGGCTTCGTCGAAGACGAAGTTCATCGAGTATTTGTCGCGGTTGTTGGGAACCCACTTTTGGTATTCCTCCTTCCCGTCCCAAACGCAGACAGGAAGCACAGTCGCGTCGGAGCGGGTTTTGAGCTTCTTCCAGACTTCTTCAAGGTGGGGCATGGCCATCATGCAGGGGCCGCACCAGGTTGCCCAGAAATCGATGACGACTACTTTCCCACGGTAATCGGAGAGTTTGATCGTCTTTCCACCTAAGGTCGTAGCCTCAAAATCGGGAGCAGCTGCACCGACACCAAGCAGTGCCGGGCGGGGTTTCGAAGCAGCGGCGACGGGTTTGAAGGCGGGCTTGGTGGTAGGCAACATGTCGAACGACTTGCCGTTTTCTGCGATCTTCAACTCGTATACTTTGCCTTCGAATTCGAAGGGGGCTCGCGCTTCGATGGTTTGCGGGCGATCTGTGGTCTTTATGACCAGCCAGACGGGCCGACTCGCAGCTCGCGTCGCGGTCGCTTCAAACGGCTTCGAATAGATTGCGTCGTTGTCGTTCTCAAAAATGCCAACCTCGAATTCCTTGCCTCCGACGGTCATCTTCCCGGCAAGTCCGGAGGCCCGGAAAAACTGGATCGTCTGCGACTTATCGAACCGATAAAAGCCAAGCGCATATTCGCCGGTTGAGGTTTCCTTGGTTTTGGAGCCGTAAGATACTCGTAGCGTGACGGGGCCGGTCGCGGCGTAGCGCTGTTTGGTCTGAGTCCGGAGGTCGTCCACCATGCGATCTTCCTTCCAATATCCGTCACCGTCGTCGGTCAAGTCGCCATTTCCGTTGCGATCGATGTAAATCTTCCAGCCCGCTTCAGAATCATCAATCGCGAGCCAGTGATCTGCCCTTGGACCGTTCCCGAGCGTGACCTTGAAGTACTTCGGAGTGCCCTTGTAGGCGGGTTCTTTCAGAATTCCTGCCGGCTTCTCTGGCTTGGGAACCGCCCCGCCGGGCATGTAGCCGAGTTTCCACTCGTTGGAGAGGTTCGCCCGGAAGGTCAGGTCCACGTGGATGGAGCCCTGTGCGAGGAAGAAAGCGGGTAGGAACGCGATCATGGTCTCCACTAGAATATCAGAATCAGTTCCGCCGTTGTAGAATCTGACCATGGACCGCGCGAAGCTTAAGAAGCGAATCTTGATGAGTATTGGTGGCCTGGTAGTGATCTCATGCACAGCGGTTGGCGTCTTCGCAATTTCGCTCGGGGTCGGAATGGGCGGGCGTCGGATGGAAGAAGAGAAGGCGCGGATCCGGGAAATGGGTTACCCGACAAGCCAGGCAGGTTACGCTAGAAAGCATCCCGTCGACCCTGAAAATAATGCCGCTGATGCCTACCGCTTGCTGATGAAGCGGAAAGAGGACATGAAGCCGCTCACCGACCAGTTGTCTAAAGATGGAATGGGCCTCGGCCTGCGCGATCCGGTCAACTACACTGTGCTGCGCAAGCTAGACCAGGACGCGGCGTGGGTTCGAAAGGATATCGAGACCATCACGCAATTCTCTCAGCTCGACGTGTCTGAGAATTGGGATGTAACTGCAGTCGATTCGTTCCCCCTACTCGCTTCGTCGAAGACGTTCACAAAATTCATCTGCGCTCACGCGCTTGTGCTCGCCGAATCGGGAGATCGTCCGGCAGGGATCCGGTACCTCACGCACGCCGCGAGACTTGCCGACCAAGTCGGCCAGGGCCGTGATGTGATCTCGGGACTCGTTCAAATTGCCGATGAAGCGAACCTCCATGCTGCGGTCTATCGATTGGTGTTGCGGGGGCCCTTAACGGCTAAAGATCGAGCTGCCTTCAAAGATCTTTCGATGTCGTTCGGTCCAGCGTTGCGATACTCGGACCTGCTCGAGCGAGAGGTCATTATTGTCGAGCGCAGGTTTCTCGCCAATCCGACTGAACGATGGCAAGCTGTAGGTTTGGACGCTGACGGCCCACCTTCGCCCAAAATTCCCAATTGGGCACCACTCCGCGAAGCGATTCTCGCAGGAATTTGGCACTCCTTCCGCCGCCAATATGAGGTCACCAAGAACAAGGAAAGCACCTACACACAGCAAACAACGGCTTTGCAAGGGCTCGAAGCAGAACTAGAAAAGGGAAACACCCTAGATGCATTCGTGAGCAGCCTCGTCGGCGTATTCACACAGGCGGCCATGGCGTGCGGCAAGATGAAAGTCGGTCGAGACATGGTTCAGATGCTGGCAGAGGGGTCGGAGGAGCATCCGAAAATGCTCGACCCATGCTCGGACAAGCCGTACATTGTGAGGAGGGACGGCAATTTTCTTCTTGTCTATTCGGTGAACATCGATGGAAAAGACGACGGCGGTCGATTCTTCCGAGAGAAGGACGACCACGACTCCACCCACACGACCGACATCGGCCTCCGCATCCCGCTTGCTAAATAAGCGTCTCGGCGAGCTGGGCGAGTTTGAAATCTAGTGCACTGATGCCGTCCACGTCGTGTGTGTTCAAGGCGACTCGAACCTTTGCGTAGCCGATGTAAAGGTCGGGATGGTGGTCCTCTCGGTCGGCAAGTTGAGCGACCGCTACCGCAAAGACGACACCGTCTTTGTAGGTTTTGAACTTAAACTGCTTGGCAATTTGCCCCTTTTCCAGCGCCCAGCCGTTCAGTTTTTCAAGTTCAGCGGTGACTTCTGCATCGCTCAGTTTTGTTGGTCTCGTGCTCATCTTACTGTTCTACCGTGGATCGTCCTTTGGCGATCTTAGTTCGACGAACCGCGATGCTTGTTTTGTCGAGCTTCCGCCTCATGAGCAAGGTTCACGAACATCTCCAAATCCTTCTTCTCACTCTCGGTCGGGATCCGTTTCCATGGCTCAAAGTGTTGATCGGTGACTAACTCAATGAGGATAGAACGTGGGTTCTGCGGCTCTAAGAAAGTGAATCGCGCAGGAATGGGAGGGTGGGTCGGCTCAAGGGGTTCTTGGCCCTGGAGGATCTGCATCATTCTGGAAATTGATTTCTGGCGCTCAAATGGATGTGTGAGTAAAAAGGCAAAGTGGCCCACAACGGGATCGAGGAGGTTTGCCGGAATCGTCATCGCGGCCATCGGGTTGCACGCCTCTCCTGGAAATGCGAGATCGGGTTGGGTTTCCCAGAACAAGATGTTGGCATTGGATTGGCCAGCCGGGATCCCAAAGCTGATGAAGCTAACCTTGTCGCGGACAGCCTGTTGGAGGATTGCGTCGCACAACCTAGCGATAGGGGCGCTGGGTGTTTCAAAACCAACGTGCTCCACGAGTTCAGCCCGACCTTCACTCATGTCCGAGGCTCTCGTCCTCGTCGCCCAGCCATCAAAGAGTAGCCCTATCCATCTGAGAAAGTGTCGCGGCTTCGCAGTTCGCTCAGGCTTTACGATTGCCGTAGCAAACTTCTTCTGCGTTCTCGTCGGCAAAGTCGATCGCGTCATCACCTTTGCAAAGAGAGCCAGATCAACGTTGCGGCCGCTCAAGATGACAACCGTTGTCGTACCGGGTGTAAGTTCACCTTGCAACGCCGCAGCAAGGGCGACTGCACCGCCGGGTTCAACTACAAGCCCGAATTCGCGCTGGGCAAGCACCATCGCCTCGCGAACTTGATCGTCCGTCACAACAAACGAACCGTGGACATAGCGTTGGTTGATCGGAAAAGTCATCTCGCCTGGCGTGACGGCTAGCAGGCTGTCGCAAAAGCCCGATCCTCCAGGCTCATTCGTAACCCGAGCTCCAACGGTGATCGAGGCTCTTGTGTCCGAATGCCCCTCTGGCTCGACCGCGTAAACCTTCGTCACTGGAGACTTTTGGGCGAGGGCCAGCGCACATCCTGCCGTCATTCCCCCGCCAGAACACGGCGTGAGGAAGGTGTGAATGGGTTGATCAAACTGCTCCAGAATCTCAAGTGAGAGCGTTCCTGCACCTGCGATCACTTGAGGGTCATCGTAGGGGGGAACAAGGATTGCGCCGGTCTCTTCGGCAATCCGCTTGCCGATGGCGGCTCGATCTTCGGTAAGTCGGTCGTATGTGACGACCTTGCCGCCAAACTCGCGGCACTTGTCCATTTTTGCTGAAGGAACGTCAGCGGGCATCACGATTGTCGCAGAGATCCCGAGCCAGCTCGCAGTGGCGGCTACGGCGACGCCGTGGTTGCCAGACGAAAAGGCGACTACCCCCCTTTCACGTTCTTCAGGGCCGAGTTGGAGGAGGCGATTAACTGCACCGCGAAGCTTGAATGAGCCTGCTTTCTGGAGGCACTCGGCCTTCACCAAGAGTCGTCCGCCAACGCGGGCGTTGAGTGCTTCGGATTCGAGAAGAGGCGTCTTCAGACAATAGGGCGCGATTCTGGCGGCAGCCGCTTCGATATCCGCTAGGTTGATCTCATCGCCCACTCGGAAAGCATACCGACCACGACACCCGTCGTGGCCCGGTAAGCCTAGTCGGCGTTAGGTGAGGTTCGGCAAGACGCCTGCGCCACAGAAGTTCGGATTTCCAAAGCGATCGATCCGGTGTCCATAGGCATTGGCCAAAGCGACCAAGAGTCGGTTGTGTGGCAACTTGGGATATCGAACCGACCGACCCATCTTGAAGTCTGCGCCACCGCCGAGGAGAACGAACGGGATGTTGTCCGGCGTGTGGCTGTTGCCTTGGCCGAGTTCGTTTGTCCAGATGATGAGTGTGTTATCCAGCATCGAACCAGAGCCATCGGGCTCCTTAGTTTCCGCGAGTCTCTTCGCAAGGTAGGCCATCTGCTCGGCGTACCAGTGATTGATCTTGGTGAGCTTCTCTTGCGCTTCTTTGTTGCTGTCCGGCTCATGCGAAAGATCGTGCTGACCCTCTTTGATTCCCAGCCAGCTCATCCGGGGTTGCCCGACGGAGTTGGTGTACTGCAGGGTCGCGACGCGAGCAGAGTCTGCGACAAAGCTGCTGACCATGAGGTCAATTTGAAGCTTGCTCAACATCGGGATGTTGTCATTGTTTCGTCGAACACCCGGCGTGATTGTCGGCACTGCGTGGCCAACATCCTGCTTCCGAGCATTTTGAATTTCAATTTCCATGTCTCTCACGAGCGTCGTGTGCTCGTCAAGGAGCTGGCGATCCTTTTGGCTTATCTGCGTTTTGAGCTTGCCAAGATCCTCTCGGAGGTCATCGAGAATGCTCTTAACCGTCTCCTGGTCCTTCATCTGCCCATAGAGCTTGTTGAACATTTGATAGGGATCGTCGATCGGAGCGATCGGCTTGTTCGAGCCGGCGTAGACCATGCGCGTCCAGGTATCTGCGTGCTCGGGCACCATGACTCCAAACTCTAGCGAGCCAAAGCGAGTGCGGGTGGCGGGCGACTGCTGCAGAAAGTTCTTGATCTCTTGGTCAATCGAGATTCCGCTCGCCCAACCTGCAGGGGTGTCTGAGCCGCCCTGGATATTTCCCGGGAATAGTTCGATTCCCGTCAAAAGACAGCCGATGCCACGCATGTGTCCATCTCCGTCTCCACGGACTTGGTCACAGACGCCTTTCAGAACAAGAGTCTGTTTCTTGAATGGCTCAAGCGGCTTTAGGATCTCTTTGAATTCAAAATCAGCGCCTTCTTGGTCTGGCCAAAAAGTGCTTGGCACAGTTCCGTCGGGGCTGAAAATGATGACGAGACGTTGCTTTCGCTTTCCGGTGGTGGCGGTGAGAACACTCGGGAGATTTGCCACGAACGGGAGCATGGCGGCGCTAAGGCCGACATCTCGGATGAACTCTCGACGGGTTGTTTTGTGTGCCATTTAGGGATTGCCCTTTGCCGTTGATTGCGCCGGATCATAGGATGCTGCCTTCACCATGATCTGAACCATTAGCTTCTTTATACTGTATTGGTTGTTCTCGAATGACTTCTCAAGTTCAGTTTTCGCAGTTGGTCCATAGGCGAGAATGGGCTGCTTGACTAGACTATGGAAGAGCTTTTCGACGAACGCACCCTGGGCATCCTCACTTTCGGCGAGGTACTTCGCAAGCTCAGATGCTCCAGAGAACTTGACGATCTTTCCACCTCGGTCGCGATAGAACCCGCTGGTATCTACAAGCTTTCCGTTGTCTTTGTCCCGAAGTCGACCGATTGCATCGAAGCGTTCGAGTGTGAAGCCAAGCGGATTGATGACGCTGTGGCAGCTGTTGCAAAGCTCTGGCTTGGTCTGAAGCGCAACTCGCTCTCGGGTTGTGAACTTAGGATGAAGGCTGGCAGCAAACGGCGCGACCGCAGCGGGAGGGGGTGGAAGTTTTCGCCCCAGAAGATTCCTCAAGATCAAAACGCCCCGATGGATCGGCGAACTGCCATCGAGATAGGCAAAGCGAGCGAGCAGGTAGGGATGGGTCAAAACTCCAGCTCTTCTCGCGGGATCAAGTTCGACCTTTTCGAATCCAGATTTCTCGGGGAGAGTCACGCCGTAGATTTTGGCAAGCCGTCCGTTCAGATACTGCGTCTTGCTCTGCATCATTTCGCGATAATCAGCAGTCGGGCTACCGGCCGTATTCTGTAAAAAGAGCTCTAAAGACGTGCGCAGATCGGTCGCCGCCTGGCTGTCAAATCCTGGATAGTTCTTCGCATTCTTCACGAGTTCTTGGGTTTCGTCGACCTTAAGCCAACCAAGCAAGAACTCGCGAAGCTTTGTCCAGGAGCGCGGATCTTGAACCATGCGCTCAGCCTGAGCAGAAATCTGTTCCGTCGTGTGGAGCTGACCTTTTGCGGCTGCATTTGTCAGTTCCTGGTCGGGCACCGTATCCCACAGCCCGAACGAAAGATCCGAGGCGATCGAATAATCGTCTTTGGTGTCGCTACCAATTTCGCGATAGAGGAATCGCGGCGATTTGAGGGTCATCAGTAAAGCCCGCTTCAGTCCGATTTCAGGCGTAGATGCTGCATCAAACTGCTTCGAGATGTAGGTCTGCTCTATCTCTGGGGTCAATGGACGGCGGAATGCTCTCGCTGCAAATCGCTTTGCGAACGCGATCATCTTGTCTTTGCGATCAGCAGCTTCGGGTGGGATGCCGGTGTAAGTCTGGAGGTTCTCGACCAACTTCGTGGTCACCTCAATTGCTGCATTGGTCGTCGCGTCGTCCCACGCCTTTGAGACGCTGTTCCCGCGTTCGTACCCAATGCTGCGGTCATCCGCTGGGAAAGGGGTTGTCACCACCATTGACTCAGCGGAAGAGGTGGTGATCAGAAAGCGCTGAGGGATCGACTCGGCGGCAAGATGTGGCCGCTTCCATTGCAAGTTTACAAATGCGGGAAGGAGCGGTCGCTTCTTGTTCTTCTTGTCTGCATCGGAGACTCCTAAGACAGCTTTTGAGAACTCCATCCGAATCGGATATGATCTGCCGCCAACGAGATAGACCGTTTCTTTGAATTCGGTGTCCTTGCCCGATTTCACCCACGCATCAATGAACGGCTTCTTCCATCCGTTGAACCAAATGCGGACCGCGTGGTCGGTGTTCGCGCTGATCTCGTACTCTCCGGTTTCCGGAGCGATCACACTGCCTTGCCAGACAGCCGAGAAGTTGTTGGGGTCGAACTCAGCTTGCTGCGGACCCTCAGTGCCAAAGTCGAAGTTGACCTCAGCGTCGACTCGCTCAATGACTCGACTCTTCTGGTCGAAGTTTCTGGCTTTGAAGTATTCGCCTCGAAGGCCGTTTTCTTTTGAAAAGGCGATCGCCGGGCGGGATTGACCGACGAGGTCTGCGACAGCATTTCGGAACTGGCGCACCGTCAGTCTTGAGAGGGCGACCCGAGCGGGGCGATTGCGGTCCTGAGCGATCGGCGAGTAGAAGGCATCGTAGACGTATGCGGCAACCTTGGTGGCTTCCTCCATGGACAACTTCGCGCCGGAAGGTGGCATAGATGCGTGAATGAACTTGCTCAGCGCGGGAACCATCTTGGTGCCGACAAGGGGCGATTCGTACCCAGAACCACCTTGCCCAGTTTTCCCGTGGCATCCACTACAGCGGTTTAGGTAGAGCGCCTCACCGGTGACGACAACCTTCTTCGCGGGCGTCTGATTGGCTGGCTTTTTAGCCGCACCTTTTTGTGGAGTGGCAGGCAAAAGTGCCGCCGCCCCGAGGAAGAGGAGCGATCCAGAAAAACCGAAAAACTGTGTGGTTGTCATTTTGCGCGTTTGGGCGTTGGTCGGCCGACATGCGTTCCCCTAGAAAAGGGTCGCCAAGTCTTCCTCAATAAATTTGAGCTCTTCGTTGTCGGTGATTTTCACTCTCCACTGGTGAATGTTCCGAATGTGGTTCTGCAACGAGTGGTTGTCTCCCTTCACCTTTGCCGCGCGCGCCAGAGCCTCATGAGCGTAGACGTGATCATAAGGTTCAAGTTCATGCGCAAGGCAGATTTCTAAGTATCTCAAAGCATGGTGATGAGCAGATTCATGGCGACCGAGTTCGGCGTAGACCCGAGAAACTTGCCACTCGCCGCGTCCCCAGTGAACCGGCTCGCCAACGTTGCCCCAGTGATACCTTGAGGCATGGGCAGCATGAACCATGGTCTCGTTGTCGTGCAAGGAGCGATCGTCGCGCTTGAGCAGTTTCCACACCATGTTGAAGAGGCGCGTGGCTTCGCGCTTCTCATCCTCGGGATCCATACCTTAGGATAATGGATTCGGGGAGAATCTTGGAGGTTGTTGGGAAGCGATGGAGAAATTCTTCACCAACCGCGCTCGTAGGCGACATAAAAGTCGATAGGGGTAACTTCGACGCATGCGACTTTTAGGGATGGTGGGCGGCTGTAGTTCGGTCTCGACGACCGAGTATTACGTCCACCTGAATCAGCTCGTGAACCAACGTCTCAGCGGGCACGATGCAGCTCGGCTTGTGCTTTGGTCGATGAACTTTGGCGATATTCAGCGCAATAACCAGAGGGGCGATCACCACGCTACAGGCCAACTCGTTTTAGAGGGTTGTCGCAAGGTTGAGGCGGCGGGAGCGGAGGGAGTGATTATCTGTGCAAACACCCTGCACATGTTTGCCGACGAGATTCAGACTCAAATTGGGATACCGATCATCCACTTGATCGATGTGCTTGCCCACGAGATACGTCGACAAGGATTCAACCACGTGCTCTTATTAGGGACTCGATACACGATGGAGATGGCGTTCTTCCGTGATCGTCTGCTTCTCCACGGCGTCACTGCAGTCACTCCTGACGATGCGGGGCGAACCTATGTGCATGAGAAGATCTACTCAGAGATGGTTAAAGGGAAATTCCTCCCTGAAACGCAGGCTGAATTTACACGGATCATCCAGCAGGGTGTCGAGGGTGGGGCTCAAGGCGTGATCATGGGGTGCACGGAGATTCCGCTTTTACTTGCGAACATCGAAGTTGGCATTCCGAAATTTGACACCTCGTTCATCCACGCCCAAGCTGCAGTTGACTTCATGCTAGGCGTAAACTGAGTCCATGTCTGAACTCTCTCGCCGCGATATCTTAGCTGGCTCAAGTGGTCTTGCGTTGGGCCACTTCTTTGGCCGTGATCCTCAGGAAGTTAAGCCGGTGAGGTGGGCGGTTTTGGGTCTTGGCGGGTATGCCCGAAACCAGATCATGCCTAACTTTGAGCACTGCAAGCACAGCAAACTGGTTGCCGTCATCAGTGGTTCGGCCGACAAAGCAAAGGGGGTGGCTGCCAAATACGGGCTGCCCGACTCGAAGATCTACTCATACGACAATCTTGAAAAGATTAAGAACGACGAAGAGATCGATGTCGTTTACGTGATCACGCCTCCCGGCACGCACCACGAATTCACGCTCAGATCGCTTGCCGCGGGCAAGCATGTCGTCTGCGAGAAGCCGATGGCGAGCTACGCAAAAGACGCCCAGGAGATGGTTGACGCAGCCAAGAAGGCGAAGAAGCGACTTGGCATCGGCTATCGCTGTCACTTCGATGCGTACAACGTTGAGTCGATGAGGTTGTGCCGCACTGGTGCCCTCGGAACGCTGAGGACCATCCGAAGCGACCACGGCTTTACGATGAATGACATGAACTCCTGGCACTGGAAGCGCCCTCTTGGTGGCTTTGGCGCGATCAGTGAGATCGGAATTTACGCGATCCAGGCACTTTGCTATCTTGCCGGTGCCGACCCCATCGAGGTCTACGGAACGCGCGACAAACTCGACGTACCTCGGTTCAAGCAAGTCGAGGATGTGAATCACTTCAACTTCGTGTTTCCCAACGGTATCCAAGGCATCGGTGCCACGGCTTACTCTTGGAACGCAAATAACTGGCGAGCAATGGGCAATCGTGGGATTCTGAACGGAGAGCCAGCGACGGGTTATCAAAACAACAAGATCACGCTGAACAACCAGCCGATTAAGGTGACTCCGAACAACATGTGGGCTGACCAGATGGATCACTTCTCGGAGTGCGTCCGTGACCCGAACAAGACCTTGATTACACCTGGTGAAATGGGTCTTCGAGACATCAAGCTGATCGAGGCGATTCTGCATTCGGCAGATACGAAGTCGCCCGTTCGGTTTTCGTAGAACTTGTGCTGCTTCCTCTTCGCTAGAGGAAGCAGCATCACTTGACCGGGTCGACTATCCAGTCGTAGGTTGGGAGAGCGCTTCCGCCCACGAGCTTCAAACCTGCAGGGCTGACCAGTGATTGTCCGCTCTTGTCGGACCAGTGGGTTGATATCCCAACGATCCCGAGGGAGGCCAAGGTTCGCACTTCACCGGAATCGCACTTCCCATTCTGATTTTCGTCTCGCCACGCCGCAATGCCCTTGAGTTCTTTCGCTGCGAGCCAACCGTCGCGATTGTCATCGAGTGCGGCCAAGGCGGCATACCCATCATTGAACTTCATCCACCACGTTGCCGATCCAAAGAGCTGAGTGCCGGAGGTGATTTTGCGGCTCGGAGTGGGTTGCCACACCAGAAAATAGGTGTCCGGTTTGACCCAACTCCAGAGTTGCGTTCGCCCACTGCCGTCCAGATTGAACGGGACCACTCTCCTGGGATCAAGGAGATCGGGCAGGTGTCGACCCGGACGGAGCGTGAAGATGATAGGAGTCACAGGAGCTAAAGGAAGCTTTGCCATCGACGAGAGGTGCGTGCGAATCTCTTTTCCTCGCGGGTGGGCTGGCGCAAGACGCAATATCCCTTCACCCGCCTCAACGCTGATCCAACTCCGCTCAAGTCCCCCAGCGGGTGTGCTTTCTACCTCCTTTTGGTCAAGCTTGACGGCCTGGTCAAAGGCATTCAAATAGTTCGCGACTGCCAACTCTCGCCATGTCCTTTCCTGCGGGTGGGGCCTGATCTTCGAAGCGAAGGGCATGGAGGCCTCGTACGCGCATGCGAGTGTTAGAGGGTAGAGCCCTTTTGACTTCCCCCCGTCGTAATGGACCGCGAGTCCGAGCGTCAGGATGGACATTCGAATCGCAGCGATGGATGCCGGCTCGCCCGTCGGCTTAGTCCTGGCCCAATCGTCGCGACTCGAATGGTTCAGAAATTCAGTCGTGGTCTCCTGAAAGAGCCGAATCTTCTTTCGCTCTGGGTTACAGAAAGAAATGTATAGGACCCTTCCAAGGGCATAAAGGGTCGCAGGATCTTTGCGGTTTGTCTTGAGGGTCGCTCTTAAGTTCGCGACTAACCTTTCAACCGGAACCTCCGCAAAGGGGGGATACTTCGCCGTGCCGATGGTAATGGCGCTGAGAGCAACCGCGATTCCAAAGACTCGTCTCCGTCGCATGCTCACATAGTAAGTCAAACAAGCGCTTTTTCGTCGGAAACCTGCGGGCACCGTCGCTGAAATGTTGCTTCTCAGGCCCGAGTTGAAATCTGGAGGAGGGAAGGGGATTCGAACCCCTGAGACCTTTCGGCCTAACGGTTTTCAAGACCGTCGCAATCGACCACTCTGCCATCCCTCCGTGAGAACGAATAGTTTACTCAGGAGTAGAAAACTTCTGGGACCCCCCAATTCAGACAATGTTCATCTAAGAAACAGATTTACATTTGTTTGGGAATAGACACTCACTTCTATTCAGGAACCAGATGGAAACTGCTCATTGGGCTTTAATAGCTGCGCGCATTAATATTCAAGACATCGATGAGTCGATGTTCCGCTCGGTCTTGGCGGGGCTTCTCACAATGTCGGATGACGGCGTGCTCATCACCGACCTTGAGCACAACGCTCTGGCTTGCAACGCAGTCTTTGGCCAGATCTTCCTCGTTGACCCTGCCGAAGTGCCTGGGATGGAAGTTGAGCGCCTCCGTGGCTACGTCTATCCTCGACTCAAAGATCCCAATTCCTGGCGAGATCAGATCGAAGAGATTTACACGAGTCCGCATCGTGTTCACCAGGATGAACTCGAATTAGTTGGACCGGAGCGAGCAGTTCTGCGACGCAAATCCGGCCCGCTCTTTGGCCAGGAAAATGAAATAGTTGGTAGATGGTGGACGTTCAAAGACATCACTCGTGAGTTCCGATATCAACAACTCAGAGAAGCCGTCTACGAGATCAGCACATTTCATCATCCCGATCCCAATGTCGTCTGCCGGCGAGTGACTGAGCTGGTCGGAAGAGTCTACGAGAGCGCGGCGATACTATCGATTCGACAAGACGATGTCATGTGGTTTCGGGAGGTTGCGAATATGCCTCCGGGATTTGAACAGTTGCGGTCGAACCCCTTATCGGAAAGCTTTTGTCAGTTCGCCCTCCGCGATCGGAAGCCACTCCTTGTTCAGGACGCCCTCACCGACGAAGCCCTGCGCTGCATGAACGTGGTGAAAGCCGGATTTCGGCGAGTGCTGAGTGCTCCTATCATGAACATGGAGGGTGAGCCAATCGGCACGATCTGCTTCCTCGATGGGAAGTGTGAGGAGGTTTGTGGACCCGCCGACGTGGAGTTCATGACGGTTATGGCGAATCGAATCGCCACGGAAATTGAGCGTGAACGTAGCTACCTAGCTCGGACAGCCGAGCAACGGCGCGCGCTTGAAGTCCAGTCGATTCAGCTTGAGCACACTCGCGAGGTGCTAGAGGCAATGAATAGCGCATTTGAATACCTCATTGAAGAGCCGTCTGAAAATGAGATTTTGGAGAAGCAAGTCGACCTCCTCTACGGACTGCTAGGCTTTAGGTCGTGTGCGCTCTTTGTGGTCCACGACCACCAGGCAGAAGGCTTCATCCGTACGGAGCACGGGATCGAAAAGGCGATCCTCACCGGCAGGGAAGCCGTCCCGATTACCGCCGTTGTGAAGAACACTTCTGTGACTACTCGGCGAGAATTCAATCCCAATTCCAAACTTAGTGCCCTTTTGGGGGACCCGCAGCACCTCCTCGCGCATGTCCACCACAGCCCTAGGCCGTTGGTGCTTGTGTTGGGTGGACAGCAGCTAAGCGAGCTTCCGGAGTCAATGATCTCGACCTACCTCACGGCGATCGTTGAGCAGATTTCATTGGTCACCCGCGTTTGCGAGTTGCAGGACGAGCTGCGCGATGCTTACCATGTGCTCTCTCAAACCCAGACTCGTCTTGTTCATGTCGAGAAACTGTCGATTGTGGGTGCGCTTGCCGCGAGCATTGCTCACGACATCCGAAACATTCTCGCTGCCATCGGCCTAGAATGTAGCCTCGGCGGCCCTGCCGAAGAAACAGTTCGAAACTTGCAAAAGCAGACGGATCGGTTCAAGGTTTTGTCCCACCGCCTGCTCGGTTATGTCACTCCCAAAGTGCTAGCGCGAGAAGAAGTGGATCTCATCGACACGTTTGAGCGGGCGACCTCGCTGCTTCAATCTCAGATGCGGATTTCTGGGGTGACATTCACGCAGAACGTCGACGCGCACCTGCCCACGATCATCGCGGACTCGCACCGCATTGAGCACTTGTTTGTCAACTTGCTCCTCAATGCGATTCAGTCGATCGGCACGACCGGGGGACGCCTCTCGCTCGTCGCCAAGGTTGACGCGGAGTGGATTCGCGTTTCGATCCAAGACAATGGGCGTGGGATAAGCCCCGAGATCCAAGAGAAGATTTTTGATGCCTTTATGTCCAGCCGTGGAGACGGCGTTGGCCTCGGCCTTTATTCATGCAAACAGATCATCGACGAGCACGGTTGGAAGATCGAGGTTGAAAGCACACTCTCGATCGGCACGATGTTCACTGTCCTTATTCCTCTCAACTAAACCATGACTCAATCGCCTCGAATTCTCGTTATCGACGATGACCGGTTCCTTCTGGAGCAACTCAAGCGGCTCTTGGAGCTTGATGGAAATGTCGTCCGCACTGTGACTAGTGGAGAGGAGGGCCTCTCAGCCCTCGAATCCAATGCGTTCGACCTCGTCATCTTGGATCTCGGCCTGCCGGGAATTGATGGGGTTTCGACCTGTCGACGAATGCGCGCCCAGTGGCACATGCCGATTCTCATGCTGACGGCACGAACGGACGCGATGGACAAAGTCATTGGCCTAGAAGTTGGAGCCGACGACTATCTTACGAAGCCGTTCGAAGCGCCTGAATTCATGGCCAGAGTTCGAGCTCAACTTCGTCGCCAACGCGAATATCAGGGCGGCCGAAAGAAGATTGAGCCTAAGAAGGAGATCGTCGTAGGTGACCTGGCCATCGACATCGAACAGCGAGAAGCAACTTTTCTAGGAAAACTCCTCGAACTCACGCACAAGGAGTTCGAGATCCTGCTCTATCTCGCAGAAAACCTTGGCCGGGCGATCGGTCGAGAACAACTGTTCGAGCACATCTGGGGATACGAGATGGCATTCAACTCAAATTCACTCGATGTCTATGTCTACCGTGTTCGAAAGAAGCTGGACAATGGCCCAGAGAATCCGGACTACATCCAGACCCTTCGCGGCTTCGGCTACAAAATGGTGTCGCCGACGGAGTAAAGAGAATTTCCTAAATTTGGATTATTTCCTGAGCGGGAAATCAATAGATATTGAGAAATAATATCGAAGGATAGAAATCATTTTCCTGTATTAAAGCTATTTCCTAGATAGGAAAACTTGGTAAACTGGGAAATAGATGACAGAAGGCAACCTGTTTGATTGGCTTGGACAGCCTGACCTTCAATTTGGCCCGGTCAAACTACAAGGGTGTTCGATCAAGTCAACGACGGATCGGGGCACGACTGTCGATGCAGTTGTCGAAGCGAGATGGAAAGATCGTGTTGTTCGCTATGCCGGTGAAGTCACGACACTGAGCACGCCGAAAAGCATCCAGGCTGCGGTTTTGAAATCGAAGCAAATCTCTGAAGAGCTTAACCTGTTTCCCCTCATCATCGTCCCCTATTTGCGAGAGGAGAAAATCAAGGAGCTTGAATCTCAGAATGTGAGTGGGCTGGACTTGAACGGCAATGGTGTCCTCATCGGCCCAGATTTCAGCATCTGGCGTACCGGAAATCCAAATCAATTTCGGGACGCAGTGGCGTTGCGGAACATCTATTCGGGTGACAGTTCGATCTTCGTAAGATGCTTCTTGTTGCAAGACAAGTTCGCGTCCCTGCAGAACCTACGTGGCCACGCTGAACAGAATACGAGATTCAGAGGCGGAGCGGTCGGCTCTCCCTTGCGTCTTGGCACGGCATCAAAGGTTGTCGAAATTCTGGTCCAGGACCTCTTGGTCCGAAAGGGCGAAGGCGAAATCTGCCTGGTCGATTCCCGCCGGCTCATGGAAAACCTTGTCAAGGGCTACAAACCCAGGAGTAGCAAGACAGTGCTTGGCAAAACACAGTTAGCCGAAAGCGAGGTTTGGAAACGACTCGCTCAATTGAACATTGAGCAGGGGAACCGGTACGCGGCATCAGGCATCGCATCGGCGGGCTATTACAAGGTGCTGTCAGGCGTCGGAAGGCTCTCACTTTATGTTGACGACATCGCTCCACTGCTCCAAATCCTAGAAATTAAGGAAGGGCGCACCTTTGCCAACATCGAGTTGATCGAGGCAGAGAAGAATCTCCCATACTTCGACTTACGGGAAGAGGGTGATGCACTGTGGGCTTCCCCCATCCAAACCTGGCTCGAACTAGCGCAAGGCGGCCCCCGGGAGTCGGAAGCTGCAAGTGCGATGGCTGAATCCATTCTCAAAGGACGGAGAGCACAATGAACGATCCACTGTTGCCTCACCTCCTTGACTTGCTCCGCGAGGCTCCCGCGAACAGCTTTATCTTAGGGGGTGGATTTGGGTTGAGAGTCAAGCAAGCCAACCTCGACGGGAGCAGGACGCTCGCGGGATCAATCGGAGAAGAGCTCCCCGAAGCGAGGGCAACGACCGACCTCGACTTATTTCTACGGATAGAGCTGTTCAGCCAGGATTCACGAGGCCGTGACCTCCGAAGCGCCATCGACCGCCTTGGATATCAGGCGAAGACCCCGAACCTACAGTTTGAAAAACAGATTGGAGGTCCACATCTCTCACAATCGCTCTTCCTCGACTTGATGGCTCGCAGTCCGGAGGAGGGATCGGGTGTCAAAGCGGGGAAGTCTAGGGTTGGATCTGGATCAGAAACGGGTCTTCACGGCCGGGAGACGGTTGAAGCCTTTGCGGTGGAACAGAGCCCCGTGCTCTGCAACCTCGAATCGAATGGGACAAGGCTAGGGCAAGTACAAGTGGCGCACCCCTACGCACTGCTAAATATGAAAATCCGTGCGGCTCACGATTGGTTCAGATACCAAACGGAACCCTGGATCCTACGTGATGGACAGCAACCTCCTTCTCCCAAGCATGTTTTCGATGCGACCTTGGTTGTGGCCGTGCTGATGGAGGAAGAGATCGAACAATCAAAAACTCTTGCTTCGGGATGGAATTCACACCTCACTGCGAGCGAAATCAAAGGAGAAGCTGATCAACTGTTTGGGAGTCCAATGTCGCTGGGTTGGGCGACTGCCATGAGGCAAGGAATGTTTGATGATCATGCCGTCATTTGGAATGCAATGAGGCAACTCCTCGGCATCAGTTGACGCAGACAACCGCCCCGAAGCCCCCTTCCCTAAGTGACTAGTCTTTCGATGGCCCACTCAAGAGCCAGGTTAGATCGTCCTTGGTCAGGGCCTTGGAGAGTCCACCATCGGCATCGATGATCGCTCCGGCGATCTGTTTTTTTCGATCCTGGAGTTCGAGAATCCGTTCTTCGACTGTGCCTTCCGTGACCAATTTGTAGACCATGACCGGCTTGTCTTGGCCGATTCGATAGGCTCGGTCGGTCGCCTGTTGCTCCACCGCCGGATTCCACCAGGGGTCGTAGTGGATGACGGTGTCGGCGGCGGTGAGGTTGAGCCCAGTTCCGCCCGCCTTGAGGCTAATGAGGAATACCGGGACCTTTCCACTTTGAAATTCATCGACAGGCTTTTCGCGATCCTTCGTGTCTCCGCTAATCCTCACCCAGTGGATCGACGCATCCTTCAGCCGCAGCTCAATGAGATCTAGCATGGACGTGAACTGCGAGAAAATGAGGATGCGGCGGCCTTCAGAGATGAGCACGGTGATCATCTCCAGCAACCGATCGAGTTTCGCTGAGGAACGAATCTGTTTTGCGGATTCGGTCTTTAGGAGTCGAGGGTCACAACAGGCTTGGCGAAGTTTGAGAAGAGCATCCAAAATATGGATTTGCGACTTTTCGATGCCTTGCTCGCGGAGAAGATCGCTAATTCGTTCATCCATCGCGAGGCGGAGACTCTCGTAAAGGTCGGCTTGCTCGGTCCCGAATTCGACATATTCTATCGCCTCAGTCTTCGGTGGTAGCTCTGTCGCGACTTGTTGCTTGGTGCGACGCACAACGAAGGGGCGGATGAGTTGACTCAGTCGATCTTGGGCTGATTTATTCGCTTCTCGTTCTATCGGTTGCCTAAACCGTTGCCTAAATTCGGGCGAGCTGCCAAGGAATCCCGGCATGAGAAAATTGAACTGCGACCACAGTTCGTCAAGGTTGTTTTCGATCGGAGTTCCAGTTAGGCAGAGTCGATGTTTTGCCACGAGCGAACGGGCCGCAGCGGCCACCTGACTGTTCGCATTCTTTATCATCTGCGATTCGTCCAGGATGACCCAATTGTAGTTGACGACCTTGTGCTTTGCGATATCCCTTGTCAGCAGAGGGTAGCTCGTCAGGATCACGTCGGCATCTTCGACTTCCTTTGAGTGTCGCTTCATGCCGTGCAAAACGCAAACCTTCAGGTGCGGTGCGAACTTTTCAATCTCTCTTCGCCAGTTCGGCAGAGTGCTTGTTGGAGCAACGATGAGCGACGAGTGCTTCGACTTCTGATTCGCCAAGAGCGCGATGACTTGGACGGTCTTGCCTAACCCCATGTCGTCAGCGAGAATGCCAGCGAAGCCATATTCTTCAAGAAATCTCATCCAAGCTAGCCCCTCTTTTTGATAGTCACGTAGGGTGCCGAGGAAGCTCTTGGGTGGGTTCGCGGGTTTGATTGCGGTGAAGTTGGACAGCTTCGAAGTGAGCGTCTTGATGTCCTCGGTGGACTTCCACGGAATCCGAAGCTTGGTCGAGATCGTCTCAAAACCCTTGAGCAAGTGGAGTTGCGACTTCGGAATGCTTTTGGGAATGTTGCCGCTGCTGGTCAGCCCGAAGAGTTCGCGAAGGTGCTTCAGGAGGACGATCAGCTTTGCCTGGTCTATCTCGACAAGCACATTGTCCGCGCGGATGAGCTTGCTCTCTTTCGTCGACGGCATGAGGAGCCTGGCGATGGGATCGAATTCGTTGTACAAGTCGATAAGATCGATTTTTCGATTGCCGGCTTGAATAAAGGCTTTGACCTTGACGTCACTCGCCACTTCGGAAGGAACGAGCTCAAGTTGCCAGGTCACCTTTTCTGCAGAGACCAGGCCCATGCCCGGCTCGATCTCGAATCGCCAGCCCTGTTTCGAGAGTTCTGGAATGACTGCTTCGATGAATTTGTTGAATTTCGCGAGGGAGCGTTTGGCAGAAAGATCGATAAAATAATCGCCCGTGCCGGAAGGACTTCGAAGAGAAAGGTTTCTGTCTTCAATCACCAACGCCCAGCCAAGACTTCGGAGTGCGGTTTGTACATTACTCTCTTGCTCGGTTCCGCGAGGAATGATGACGAAGCCATTCTCCCGGTGCACTCGCAGGTCGTCATATCCAGGGTGAACTTTCTCGCCATCATATTCAAACGTAAGGGAGAGGAGCGGGATAGTCTTGTCTTGCGGGGACCAACGAAGAGAGACAACGGGAATTGGCAAAGTGTCGATGATCTCGACCTTTCCGAAAGTTTTGGGCAGGGGCACGGATTGGCCAAAAAGGTCTGCCAGCTTGGTCTTCAGGATCTCCGCGTGTTCGGGGGTGACCTGTGGCGCCTGCATCAGCTTCTGGGTTAAGAAGGGTGAATACGGCGATTTGATCTTTACGAGAGCGTGCAGTTTGGGGTCGAGCGCGACGGATCCGTCGATGTCGAGCAGCAGGAGATGGCCAGGGAGGAACTTCTCGATCGTCTGGATTCCGTGCCGATCCTCTTCCCACCGAAACTCCGCGAGCACGTCTGGACCCCGGCTGATTTTGCTAGAGACGTCAGTTGCGTTAACCAACCTTCCGACGTCCGCAAGTTCAAGCAAGATTTTCTCCGACTCTTCGCCGTCCACGAAAAATTCAGATCCTGAGCCGTAGCCACGGCGAAGGTGTCGAGAAATTCTTCGAGTGATCCAACGCTCCCACTCATTCATAAAGGCGGGGAAGTTGTCGTGGCTGATGATGTCCGAAGTCACCTTTTTGGGTTGCCCCCAATTCCCGTTCTGAAGGAGCTTCTGGTGGATCAAGACGAGAGTCGCTCTTCCTGTCTCCTTGGCATTCAGAGCGAAGTAAAGATGCTCGGTCGAAAGCGGGCTTATGTGCCACGGTTCTCCACTGAGTTCATCAAGCCGCTGAACCCAGCCGGCGATCTCGTGGGGGAGCTCCTTCGACGTTATCGCAAGTCGTCCCTCGCGGTATAGGTGGTGATAGCACTCCACCGCTGCAACGACGTGCTTGCACTGTCCGCCAAGGGGACAGGAGCAACTCGTGCGAAGGACTCCCTTGTGCCGCGTGATGCGGACGTGATAAACCTTGGTGCCGACGACGGTGCCGGTCAGCTCGCCCGTTTCCTCGTCGTAGGAGACTTCGCGAACGCGCCCTTGGCCAAAATAGGCCTCACCTTTGAGCATCGTGGCGCGCGACATCACGCGTTCGATTTGCTCCAAGGTAGGTGCGGGCATCCCTATATTGTAGGTCTATTTCGCCCGCTCAATTCTGCTTTTGGACCATTCCGTGCCGATAACTTTACCGACGCCGGAGCCACTTTTCCGCTTCGTGTTTGGTCATCTTCACGATGCCGGTAAGTCCGAGGCTCTTTCCCATAGAAAGTTCGCGTCCGAAGATGTCATAAATCACCTCGTCGCTGACCTTGAGCACCTCTTCCAGAGGGGCACCCGAAAGTCCGGATTTGAGAATTGCGCCAAGAGCCATGGCAGAAATGCCTTGAGGGTTGTCGACGGCGTAGTGAAAGGTTAGGGTTCCATCCGGGTTGGGTGTCGAGCTCACGAACACCTCGCTCTCACACCCCGGAACCTTGTGTTCTGGAGTGCGTGGGACGAGTTCTGGGCTCGGGTGCTGATACTCTTGCCCGTAGCTGATGAGGGCCTCGATTTTGCCGTCCCTCTCCGGGAAGAGAGCGAGGTCCTCTAAGATCTCTTGGAGTCGCACGGGACCGCTCATTTCTCGATTGGGACGCCGACGCTGTTGCCCCACTCCGTCCAAGAGCCATCATAGTTCCGCACTTTAGGATAGCCGAGCAAGTAGTGCAATACAAACCAGGTGTGGCTGCTTCGCTCACCGATCCGGCAATAGACGATGATGTCGTCTTCCGGATTTACGTCTGCCTCGCCGCCGTAGAGCGTCATCAGCTCCTCGGTCGATTTGAATGTTCCATCCTCGGGATTGACTGCCCGAGCCCAAGGGATGCTCTTTGCTCCTGGGATGTGCCCACCTCGGAGAGCACCTTCATTTGGATAGGCTTCCATGTGTAGCCGGGTTCCATTGAACTCCTCTGGAGATCGGACATCAATCATTTTTCCGTGGTGCTTGACATGTTCGAGCACTTGATCACGGTATGCGCGATGGGTGTCGTCATCTCGATCACCACTTTCATAAGCCGATGGCTCAAACGTAGGCTTCTCGCGAACGAGGGGAAGGCCATCACGCTGCCACTTTAGGCGACCACCGTCCATAATCTTGCAGTTCGTGTGGCCAAATAGTTGGAACACCCACATCGCGTAGGTTGCCCACCAGTTGTTTTTGTCACCGTAGAAAACAATCAGTGTTTCTTGTGAAATTCCGTTCCTGCGACATAGGGCGTCGAAGTGCTCTCGGTCGAGGTAGTCCCGAATCAGTGGATCGTTAAGGTCGCGAGTCCAATCTATTTCTGCTGCGCCTGGAATGTGTCCTGCGGAGTAGAGCAGTGGATCTTCATTGCTTTCTACGAAGCGAATGTTTGGATTGTCCAGGTTCTCCGCGACCCACAGGGTGCTGACCAAATACTCAGCTCGACGGCTTTCGGCAGTTGCAAGATTGCTCACCCGTTTATTTTGACCTAAGGGCCAATTTCTCGGGCGACCGGGTTAGAGAACGCAACACCTGCCAGCACTCGGCTCCCTCCGCAATGGCTTGCGGAGGGATGAGGTTGACTACGACTTGAGCGACCAGTCTTTGACGATTTTTGCCTCGCCAATAGTGATCTCCACCTTGTAATCTCCGACGGGGATGTACTTCGCTCGAAGGGCTGCAAATGGATCGCCCAACGCTTCGGCCGCGGTCTTGGCATTGTCCTTCGGAAGTCGCTGAGGAATCATCTTGCTAGGTTCAAGCTGCATTCCGTAGTCGACACGGTTGTATCCTTTGACCGCCGTATAGCTCTCTTCCTTCACGACCTTGCCCGCCTTGTCTAGAATCTTGATTGTCATCTTGCCAGAGACTGAAGAGTACAGGGAGACCTCCACGGTCGGAATCCTGGGCGGAGATCCATCGAAGGGCTGCTTGCGGTCATAGCCCCAGGTCGCGCTTCGGGTGCCTTCTTCGAGGTTCATGACGGTGATCGGCGTCTTTCTCATCGTGTCGGTCACTGCGAAAACCTTATCCAGATTCACGACGTAGACACCTCGCGAGTGCGTGGCAACAACAAGGTCCCGAACTTTCGGCTGAATCTGCAGGTCGTGTACAGGCTGGGTTCCCATGCCGTCGTAAATCGCCTCCCACTTCTTACCGCCATCGAACGTGACGTAGACACCAGCATCGGTGCCGACATAGAGCACGTTCTCATTTTCCGGATCTTCTCGAACGACGTTGATTGGCTCGTTCGGTAGATTGCCGACGATCGACTTCCATGTCCTTCCTTGGTCTTCCGACCTCCATAGGTAGGGAGCGAAGTCGTCTTCCCGGTAACCATTCTGGGCGACCAAGAAAACCTTCTCGTCGTACTTGCTCGCGATGACTCGCGAAACCCACTTGAATGGTTCCGGAGTCGAAATCGACTTCCACTCGAAGCCCGAGTTAGGCGTGAATTTCACACTGCCATCGTCGGCGCCAACCAAGATCAGGCCGAACCTTAGTGGGCTCTCGCTGATGTCCTTGAGAGTGCTGTAGGGGACGTCGCCGTTCGGCCGGTTACGGGTGAGATCGGGAGAGATCGGCTTGTAATTTCTGCCTTGATCGAACGAACGGAATAGCCGCTGCGAGCCTGCGTAAACGATTTCTGGATGGTGAGGTGAAAGAATGAGCGGCGAGATCCAATTGAATCTCTCGCCCTGTCCGCGCGGACGCGTCGACCATCTCTTGCCGCTAATTGCGTCTTGGGCAGAGCTTGAACCGAATTGGCTCGCGGAGTAGACGATGTCCGTTCCATCACGGGGATCGACCACCACATTGCTACCATCGCCACCGCCGATCGACTTCCAGAGGCTCGAATCTGATCGCCCTGGAACGTAGTTGCTCGGAACTCGCATTGTTCCGTTGTCTTGGAGGCCGATGTAGATGTTGTATGGAGTCTTAGTGTCAACTGCGAGCGTTGTAGGTTGACCCACCGAAAGGTTATTGAGGTGTCTTAGAGACTTACCGCCATCAAAGGTCAAGTAAGGGCCACCGTCGTTGCCGATCCAGACCTTCTTCGGATTCTTCCAGTCATGAAATACGACGTGCTGATCTGCGTGAGTCCGAGGGGAGGCTGAAGCCCAACTCTTACCGCCATCCGTCGATCGGATAAGGGGCACTCCGCACGCATAGACGTCGTTTGCATCCGTGGGATTCACAAAGATTCGGTTGTAGTAATAGCCACCGAAGTCCCCAAGGTCGGCGCGCTCGACCATTCGGAAGTTCTTGCCGCCATCATCAGATCGCCAAATTTGGGTGCCTCGATCTGCTCTCCAAACCGCGGGACTCGCCGCACGGAGCTTCTTAACCAGATCGGCGTGTGTAAGCTTTCCTTCCTTCAGATCCTTCTTCACGCCCGCAGCGGTTAGTCCTCTGCCGCCCGACTGCCGAAGGAATGCGTCTAGCTCCTTATCCTGAATATCCTGGATGGTCTTCTCGTTGAGGCGCATGAACTTCTTCGCGGTGAGCCGGACTGCGGGTGAGTTGTCGTGAAGAGTCCACCAATCGGGATCATCTCCATTTGCTTCGGTGAGCGCGTAGACAACATTCGGCTGGCTCGCACAGAGCGCGAGTCCGATTCGACCAGCTTCGCCACCGGACGGGAGCGAGTTCACCTTTGACCAGCTTTCGCCACCGTCAGACGTTCGATAGACTGCCGTGCCCGGCCCAGATTCTCGGTAATTCCAAGCTCGGCGGTCACGATCATACATTGCCGCCAGCAGGTTCCCAGGGTTCTGCGGGTCCTGGATCAAATCTATGCAGCCGGTGTAGTCGTCGACCTTCAAAATCTGCTTCCAGGTTTTCCCGCCGTCGGTGGTCTTGTAGACGCCTCGGTCAACATTTTGGGAATAGAGGTGGCCCATCGCGGCTACGTAAACCGTGTTTGAATCTTTGGGGTCGATCAGGACGATCGAAATGTGTTGGCTCTCGGGAAGCCCCATGTTCGTCCAGGTTTTGCCGCTGTCTGTGCTCTTAAATGCACCCGTCCCTGAGTAGCCAGTGCGCTGATTGTTTGCCTCGCCCGAACCTACCCAGATGGTCTGCCCATCCTTGCTCACGGCTACAGCGCCGATGCTAAAGGCAGATTGATCATCGAAAATTGACTCCCAGGTAGTGCCGTCATCGTTCGTCCTGTAAAGGCCGCCGGTCGCGAACGCCACGAGAGTTTGGTCAGGTTTGCCTTGGGGCGAAACGATGTCGATCACACGACCGCTCTGAGGTTCTGGGCCGATGTTCCGAAACTTGATACCGCCAAACGGCGAGTCTGCAATAAGCTTCTGCCTCTGCTCCCATCCCTTCATGCGATCGGCGGCCGACATCCCTCGAACTTTGGTCGGATGGAATCGCGATTGTTCTTCAGCCTTGCTTAGCTTTGGGCCGGGTGGGTCTTGGGCAACAGCAGGAACGATTCCACCGAAAAAGGCAACGGCCAAAGCCGTGAAGGATAAAGGCATCCGACGCATGATAAGGGCGGTTTTACCTTACGGACGCCATAGCCACTTCAGCGCGTCCGGCATGATAGCGTTGGCATGTCGGCCGTTGTGCGCTCCTTTGCCTAAGGTAAACGAGAAGTCATATCCCTTGTACTCAAACGCCTTCGCCATCCCCTTATTTGCTAGGGGCCAGTTACCAAACGGATTGTCGAGGTCGTTTTCGCCATCTTGAAGGAAGATTCGAATCGGCTTTTTGTCCTGAGCGCGAATCATCACTGGGTAGTTGTGACCGCCTTCGATTCCAGTTTTGCCCTTCGCCAGGTTCACGTAAGACCCGATGAACGAGAGCACTTTGCGGAACTTGTCCGGCCTTTGCCAAGCCACCGTGAACGCACAAATTGCACCACTTGAGCTACCACTAATGCCGCGCTTTTCTGGATCGTCCGCGAGTTTCACCTTCTTTTGAACCTCGGGAAGAATTTCTTCGAGGAGGAAGCGAGAGTATTGATCTGAGAGCGTGTCGTATTCAAACGAACGGTTTGAGCGGTTGCCTTGGATGACAGTGCCTGGGGAGATGAAGATTCCGACCATCTTGGGAATCTCACCTCGAGCGATCAAGTTGTCGAGCGCGGGTGGAACGCTAGACTTCGGACCTTGGCCGTCTTGGAATACCATCGTGCACGCCTCCTCGTCTGCCTTGAGCCCAGCAGGAATATAGATCCACCATTCGCGCGTGGTTCCAGGGAAGATCTGCGACTTCCAGTCGGGCATCTTGATCACTTGTCCCTTGGGCACTCCGGGCTTGTAACTCATGTCCGGGTGGGGGCGATAGAATTCGGTGAGGGCACCGCCAACTTTCATCCCATCAACGCTGAACGACCAATTAATCCCATCCCCGTTCGGCCTGTACGCTTCGCCGACGTAGAGCCCGTCAGTGCCGAGTGCCTCAAGTTGGAGCGTGAACGAACCATCTGCGGCAACAACCTTCGGCGCTGACTTTGCATTGGGGGCATCAATTGCCCAGACGGCGTGAAGTCCGTCCTGTTTGAGCGTGTTGTTCTTGTCGAGGTTCTGCTTGCCAAACCACCTTCGGACCCCTTGTGCGAGCCGTCGGGCGGCTTCCGAATCTTTCCGAGCGATTAAGATCTCTTTGTGGAAATCCGCGGGAGTGAATCGTGGAGCGGGCTGCTGAGCCTGAGTCGCAGCAAAAAGAAACAATCCGTACATTTCATCATGCTATCGCATTGGGTTAACCGTGGAGAAGTGGAATTCTCTCCCATAATCCAAAGTAGTAGAAAACTATGGCGGCAATTGATCAGGCAACTCGGTGGGTGAAACGGCAAAACGCCCCGTATACGCTTTTCATGGCGATTTCGCTCTTGGTTGCGGCGGTCGTGTTCTTCTTTACGAACGGGAGTGGGATGCAATATGTCTTGCTTTCTAGCAAGCCCTTCATGGGATGGACACTGCTGACCTATCCTTGGGCATTTCCAGCGTCGCTCGGATTCGGTGGCCTCATCTTCACGCTCTTTCTGCTCGGCTGGATGTTCCAAACCGGGAGCCTTGCCGAGTCGGAGATGGGGGCAGGTAGATACATCGCATTCGTGATGGCGATGAGCGTTCTAACAGGCATCTTCGTCGTCTTCGTGCCTATGGCTTGGGGAGGCGGCGGAGTTCTTGCTGGACCGTGGCCAATCGTTACCGTGCTCACCGTACTCTGGGCGGCCAGAAACCCACTCAGCCCAGTTTGTTTGATGGGGTTCATCACTGTTCAGGCTCGAGTCGTGGCGTTCCTGATGCTCGCGAGCTTCTTCTTTACCGTCGGAGTGGGGAACATTGCCGGGGGTGTTTTGGGATTGATTCCGATGGCTCTCACATGGGCCTTCGCCGCCGGAAAGCTTCCAATCGCCTACGCTCCGACCGTTGTTTCTGAAAGCAAAACTCGCTTCCAAATCAAGAACGAGAACAAGTATTTCGAAGACGTCCGCAAACGGGAGCAGGAACGTCAAGAGCGTGAGAAGCTCAAGAAACTGTTTGAAGCGAGCATGATTGGCGACCCGGACGATAAGAAGTGAATTGGCCCGCGGTCATCCTCGGCCTCGGGCTGATCTTGGTCGCGATGGTGGATGCGCTCGAATCCATCGTCATGCCGAGGACAGTAAAGCGGTCGCTTCGACTGAGCACGCTCATGTTTGAGCTTTCAAGTCGCGGCTACGCTCTCACACGCTTTCTGCCCAAGGGACCAATTCGGAACTCGGTCTTGAATGCTTATGCACCGGTGACCCTGCTGTCTCTGATCTCCTTTTGGGCGCTCTCGATTGTGTTCGGTTTTGCGCTCTTGGTTTGGGGAGTTCACCCAGTGATGACAAACCAGGTAGAGATCGGCTTTCCGAGTTCGCTCTACTACAGCGGGGTCACATTCTTCACGCTCGGTTTTGGTGATCTGACACCGCAAGATGGTCTCGGACGCTTTCTCGCGGTGAGCGAAGCGGGACTAGGTTTTGGCTTCCTTGCGCTTTTGATCGGCTACGTCCCGGTCATGTACACCTCGTTCAGCCGTCGCGAAGTTGCGATGTTGCTGCTGGATTCCAAGGCCGGATCAGACCCATCCGCCACGACGATGCTTGTTCGCCATGCCGAACTTGGGTGCATGGATAAGCTTGAAGAAGTCCTGAAGCAATGGGAGCAGACCTCCGCGGAGTTACTGGAGAGCATGCTTTCCTATCCGATCCTGGCCTACTACCGAAGCCAGCACGACGATTCTTCGTGGCTCAAATCGCTGACCGCCGTGCTGGATTGTTGCGTCCTCATTGAACACGTGATGGTCGGCGATGAGCCCTGGATGCGTGGTCTCCGATATCAGGCGAGAAATACCTTCGCGATGGGGCGGCACGTCTTGGTGGACGTTGCGTACATTCTGGACGAGGCCCCCACCCAAGACAACGGCACACGGTTGCGAGCAGGCGAAACCGAGTTTCTGGTCTCACTTCTCCATGCCGCTGGCCTCAAAACCGTCGACGTCGTTGCAGCCGACAGTGAACTTCAAAAAGGGCGAATCACCTACGAACCTTTCGCCAGGTCGCTCGCTAAGGAACTCCGAGTTGACCTGCCCGTGTGGTCGCAACGCGAGTACAAGCCGGACAACTGGCAAACCAGCGCATGGGAAGGCGTTCGGCACTTCTAAGGAGCGAGCTAAAGCCAGGGCTGCCGTTTCTTTTTCGGGCGAGTTGGTTTGCGGCGGGTCTTTACCATTGCTTCGGTGATCTCTTTGTACATCCGCGTTCGTGCCGCGATGCCTTTCATCAGTCCGAGCTTCTGTTCTTTGTGGGTGTTCGAAACTCCGGGGAGGACCACGCGCATAACCTTTGCTCGTTTGCGCTTTGCGGTGTTGGTCAAGGCCATTTCGACCCCGAGTCGAAGCTCGGCGACAAAAGGAACACTCTCCCAAAGTTCGCGCTTAAGTGCGCGTTGACCGCTTAGGTAAGGTGCAATGCGCTGAGCGGAGTCGCTCCAGACCTTTCCGCCTCTGAAGACTCCGACACACATCTCGCATTGGTTCAGCAAGATCGGCCGGATGATCGTGTCGATATGTTCTCCCGTTAGCCCAACCAGGTCAGCATCGACGAATGCGATGATGTTTGCCTTGGTTGCGTTCACTCCAATTGCCATTGCGCCGCCCTTGCCGATGTTCGACGTGAGCTCGATGACTTTAACGGCTTCGATTTGGCGGGCGAATTCTGCGGTTCGGTCGGTGCTACCGTCACTTACAACAATAATTTCGGTCGCCAACTTGCTTTCAAGCGCCGCGAGTATCGCCTTGTGGATTCGGCGTGCCTCATTAAAGGCAGGAATGATGATTGCAACTGGTGTCGACATAGCTGCGAGCGTGTTAGAGTAAACCCTTTCCTTCGAGTCGCTGACGGACCCTAGTCTCAACCTGGTCAGCACGATCAATCCACGCCGTTCCGAGCTTACTACGAAGGCCTTGCGAGAGGGGCAAGATCACTCGCATATTCTCCCAAATATGCTGAGGCTTCCACCGACGTTTGTACGGCTCATCACCACGCATGAAGTCAAAGCTTGTTTTGCCCTCCTCGATCGCACGACGAATTGTGGATGCGACGAGCAACGTTCCTGGGGACACAGAACCTTTTTCAGGATCAAAACCGGCCTGATAGTAGTAGCAAGTCTTTCCCAGCGTCATTGCATAGATCGCGCCGATCGGAGCCTCGTCGAGGTGTAAAATGCTGAGCCACAGCCATCCCTCACGGCTTGCGATCCTTGCCCACTCCTTGTGAAATCGGACGCTTCGACCGAAAAAGGCTCCGGGCAATCCACGTTTGCGCCACCGTTTTTTGTGCTGTTCGAAAAGGATCTCAAGCCCGGCATCGATCTGGTCTTCAGACACCTTTTCGATCCTCGCGCGGCCTTCTTGGAAAAGCGATTTGTCGAGCTTCCGCACGTCATATCGCAAGCTCTTCCCCAGAGTTCCCAAGTAGGCATCGTAGGTCGCCGGCAAGTCGAGTACGAGGCAAGTCGCTTGGGTCCGCGCGCATTGCTGTGGCCAACTCGCGACTCCCTGAGTCTCTCGAATCTGGTGTAGGTCGAGGATGTCTACATTCTTGTTTTCAGAGATCGCGTTTCGCAAGTGGCTCTGAGTCAACTCGGAAGCGCCGTCGGCAATGATCGGGTGGAGGTAGTCGCTCGGTCCGATTCCTGCTGGGCGCAGGGTTCGCCAGAGGGCTCTTTCGTCCACCATCGGCCAGAGCGCGATCAAGTCATCCCCCTCGGTAAGAGTGAGGATGCGGGTGTTCCCCGTAGTTCCGTAGTGCCGTGAGTAAAGCTCTTGCCACTCCCAAGTCTGGAACGGAGTGGCGTTCGTAGAACGTGTGACAAGGTCCTTCCACGGTCCCCGAAGGGTCTGGAATGCCTCCGCTCCGGAGTGCCAACTGGCCTTGATCATCCTAAACAGGATACTCGCCCGGCTCCTACAGCGGAGGTCTGACATTTGTAGGACGGCTTAGCACTACCGCAATCGGGTAGTCCCGAGAGGGGAATCATAGGTCGATAAGCCATACTTCTTCAAATGCTCAGAGTCGAGTCGGACGGACCTATCTTGTCCATCACACTGGATCGCCCAGAGGTCAAAAATGCTTTTAATGAAGCTCTGATCTCTGCCCTCACCGATGCCTTCACTGGACCGGCGAACGACGCCCGCGTGGTAGTCCTTACGGGTGCCGGCGACGCTTTTTGCGCAGGTGGAGATTTGCAGTGGATGCGGCAAGCCGCTGATTACACCGAAGAACAAAATGCCGCTGATGCGTTCCGTTTGGCCAATCTGTTTCAGAGCATCGTCGACTGCCCGGCGGTCGTGATCGCCCGAGTAAACGGCGCGTGTTTCGGTGGAGGGTGTGGGCTCGTAGCCGCGTCTGATGTTGCGATCTGTTCTGAAAAATCGCTTTTCGCGTTTTCAGAGGTTAAGCTTGGATTGGTACCGGCCACGATCTC
>JBBRHU010000003.1:0-37190 GCA_038222255.1 Fimbriimonadales bacterium
CTTTAAGTGCCTGACCTCGGCAGTTATGTCCTTAAAGTCGGTTGAAATTTTGCCATCAACCTCGGTGAAACGCTCGGTTTGCTCTTCCTTAACCGCGACGATCGGTAGGGCAGTGTCACCACTCGCAGGCTCGACTGCGCGTCTGAGGCCAAGTTTTGTCTTCGCCACCAGGCCCTTCGGAACGAACTCTTTGACCACGGGTCGTTTGAGCGAGAATTCCGCAACCTGGATGTCACCAACAAATTTCTGCTTTGTTCGTTCGGAGTAAGTTAGCCAACCTGCAACATGCGCAGATCGAAAATTGGACTTAGTGAGAATTTCATTTCGGAACGTCGCTGGGATTGCCGCTGGGCTGTCGGCCGTTAGGTCGAGACTCGCCTCTACCGCAACTTCTTTGCCATACGACACGATCCCTTTTGCCTGCAATCGGAGGCCGCTACTCGTCGAACTTCCCTCAAATGTAAGTCCCTTTTCGTCGAATACCACATGCGCCTGAAGGCGACCGCCCAAATCTAAATAGCGAGCCTCCGCTGCTTGAACGTCACCCTGACCGCTATATCTTGCGTCGTGGCCCTTTTCCTGCTCGAATGCAAGATCACCTTCGTAGACTGCATCTGCGACAACGATTTTGTCGATATTGGGGAGTGGTTGTTTTTGGCTTTTGAGAAAGGCGAGAATATTCTTGAGAGCGTATTTGCCTTTGGACAGGTCACCTTGCATCGAGCCATCGGCATGATGGGCAAGCACCAAATGGGTCGATCCGACGCCATCAATGGAGGTTTCGGATTGCAATCGCCACTCCTGACCTGATCCCACGAACTGGCCCTTGACTGCCGTTGCTCTTGCTTTGAACTCGGCGGTTCCAGATCGGTCCACGTAGTTCACTTGGACGTCGTCGAAGTCGACAGTTACCGTTCCGCTAGGCGACTTGCTCTCTGTTGGTGGGAATAACTTCTCAATCTCAAACGCGCCATCCTTGTCCCGATTGATCTGGGCACGTCCACCGCGGACGTTGATCTTAAACGGCTGATCAAGCAGTAAGGCAGCCTTCCAGCCACCGATATCGATCTTCTTGAACTTTGCGAGTTCGGTCGTCTTACTCGGGGTCTTGTTGTCCGTCAGGACAACACTAGGATTGATTAAGCCAAGATATCCGCCGCCCAAGTCAAAAGAGTAAGATTCCGCTCTGATCTTTACTTTTCCGGCCGGAGTCGCGAGTTCAATGGCCACCGGCACACCTGGGGCGGAGAGCACGTTGAGGCATCCCCAGAGGTACGTCGCCCCCCACCCTAAGATGAGAAGCGCAGGAATCCAGGCAATGACCAGCCGGAGCGGCAGACCTCTAAGATGCATAGCGACTTCGCGAGAAACTCTCGCGTAAGTTTATGACGCCTCAGACGGGGTTACCGGTGCATGATCCATCGCATCCAGTTTTGCGACGCGCTCGGCCATAACCTTTTTGCTAAAATCGATCGCGTTATAGGAGCTGCGAATAAACGGACCGCTCGCAACGAACGTGAATCCGAGATCTTCGCCAATCTTTTCGTATTCCTTGAATTCGCGAGGGTGAATGTATTCGGTCACCGGAAGGTGCTTCATGGTGGGTCGCAGATATTGACCGATCGTCACCGCGTCAACACCGACCCCTCTTAGATCCTTTAGAGTTCGAACAACCTCGTCACGGGTCTCACCTAGCCCCAACATGAGGCCGGACTTCGTGTAGACAGTATCGTCGATCTCTTTCACGGTCGCGAGAAGGTTCAGCGTCCGTTCGTATTTCGCCTGAGGGCGAACCACTGTGTGAAGTCGCTCGATCGTTTCGATGTTGTGGTTGTAGATTTCGGGGTGAGCCTTCACCACGTTCTCGATACACCATCGCTTGCCCTTGAAGTCGGGGGTCAGAACTTCGACAATGCACAGCGGGTTCGCCTTGTGAAGTTCGTCGATGGTCATTGCAAACTGCATCGACCCTTCGTCGGCAAGATCGTCTCGCGCAACTGATGTGACGACGATGTGCTTCAGCCCTAGATCATTCGCGACGAGTGCGATGTCGAGAGGCTCGTCAGGATTGACTTCGGTGCCACGGCCAACCTTGATCGCGCAAAAGCCGCAGCTTCGGGTGCAAGTGTCACCGAGGATCATGAAGGTCGCGGTTTTCTTGCTCCAGCATTCCGGAAGGTTTGGGCAACGTGCGCTTTCGCACACGGTGTGCAAGCTCTTGGCTCGCATCATTCCTTCGACCTGCTTGATCGTGTCCGGGCGTGGAAGCCGGATCGTCAACCATTCCGGAAGCTTCTGGGTCATGGATGAATTTTACACGCAAGTGCAGAGACCCCGAATGAGGTCCCTGCGCAAGGACAGCCTATGAGTCGGGCGCAACCTCATAAGTCCGATAGTCAGTGCCATCGTTCGTGGTCACGGTGACGGTGCCGTTCGTGGTCGAGCCCACGGTTGCGGCATTAACGGTCCAGCTGACCGTGCCCTGGTTCGCTGGAACGTAGACCGAGGAAGGTCCGGAGAGCGGCCCTGTGTATGCGACGCTGGCATAGCGTCCCACAACATCCGTTTCGCTAAATGAGGCCTGGACCGTTGCCGACCCGCCACCAACGATGACTGAGGACCCGCCCGTGGCGATCTGCGGAATGAACGTCTTATCCCTCATTTTAGAAGGACTAAAGCCGACCGCAATGGAAGCCGAAGCGACGAGAATGGCCATCGAGATGGCAATTGCTGGGTACTTAGATGTACGCATGAATGAATCATACACTTGTTTTACTTTTTATAAATAGGTACTATTTACCAGTTCTGGGCGGCATCTTGATTCACTGTCATAATCTCCATTGATGACTGAGAAGACCTCCTCCGAAAAAGTGCGAATCGTTACGTTGGGTTGCGCCAAGAACGAGGTTGACTCCGAGGAGATCGCTGGCGTCCTCCAAGAAGCTGGATTCGACGTAGACGGAAGCTCGAAGAAAAGCTCCGTAACGATCATCAACACTTGTGGCTTCCTGCAGTCCGCTCAAGAAGAGAGCATTCGAGCGATCAAGGAAGCGGTTCGTGAGAAGAAGGCAGGCAGAACAGGCAAGGTCATCGTCGCTGGATGCCTCGCACAGAGACTCGGTCCGGAGTTGATGAGGCTTGCGCCCGGTGCCGACAGCTATGTTGGCGTTGGTCAAATGGCTCGTTTTGCCGAGATCGTGAAGGAGGTCCAGGCGTCGCGCGCCCAGACGCTTGATGTCGAACCACCCCACCACCGATGGGCCGACGTCCCGACGCGTGCGAGAACTGGGAGGCCGTGGAGTGCTTACCTAAAGATCAGTGAAGGCTGTGATCACCGATGCACGTTCTGCACGATCCCCAGTTTCCGAGGCGGCCACCAAAGCAAGCCGATTGAGCGCGTGCTCGAAGAGGCAAACCACCTCGCGAGCCAGGGCGCAAGAGAGATCAACTTGATCGCTCAAGACGTCACACAGTACGGCTACGACCTCTACAAAGAGTTCACACTTCCAAAGCTTCTTCGCGAGCTGAACGCAATCGACAAGCTCGACTGGATTCGACTGCTCTACTTCTATCCCAACCGACTTACGGACGAAGTGATTGAGACAATGGCCTCCTGCGAGAAGGTTGTCAAGTACATCGACATTCCTCTTCAGCACGCCCACCCCGATACGCTTCGAAGAATGAAGCGACCGTGGGACGGAGAGCGCTATCTCAAGCTGTTTGAAAAGGTACGGGCAGCAATGCCTGAAGCGGCAATCCGAACTACATTTATCGTCGGGTTCCCAGGAGAGACCGACGAAGAGTTCAACTATCTCATCGATTTCGTTCGAGAGGTGAAGCTCGACCGAGTCGGTGCCTTCGTCTTCAGCCGCGAACCTTCGACGCCGTCGCACGATATGGACGGCCAGGTTTCGATTAAGGTGAAGAAGGAACGGTACGACAAGATCATGCGGATCCAGCAGAGCATTTCGCTCGAAAAGAACCGTGAATGGATGGGGAAAGAACTCAAAGTGCTTGTTGAAGAGCACAAAGATGGCTGGAGCATTGGCCGATCACACCGCGACGCGCCCGAGATCGACGGCCTCGTTTTCATCCCGTCTCAGTTGCCCTTAGGTTCGATCGTTCCTGTCACCGTAACCCAAGCCGAAGCCTACGATCTGTATGCCGAACCCATCGGTGGCGCGACCATGCCAATCCGCCGAAATCTCAATCCACTGAGAATGGCCGGACCGATCGCACCCCAGTAAGCAACTATTCTTCGATCGAAGCAAACTCTGCGTATCGATCGAAGAGGTTGTGGGCTGCGGGCCAACACGAGTTCGGCGACATGAAGTGGGGGAATTCGAACGTGATGATCTTCTCGACCACCTTTGCTGCTGCCTCTAGCTTGAACCGAAGGTAGCGCCAGTCCGCTGGGGGGAACTTGATCGGCATGTCCCGATCGAAGGTCTCAAGGTTGGACCAGATCGTCACGTCGTATTTCTTGCCCAACTCTGCAATCCCATCGAGGAAGCGAGGAAGTTCCTGGTAGTGGATCTGCCCATCCTGGAACGCGCAAATATCAAACGAACCCTGTGTATCGGCGAAGATGCGATTCCAGTGGTCAAAGGATTCATCCAACGACATGACCGCCCCGCCACTAAATTGTTTTGCCCCTTGAGGGAAAGGCGAGATCAGAACGGGAACATCCTTCGCCGCCTTACAGTGTCGACCAATGTGGTTGAAGAGCTCTGTGATATGGACATCGTTCCGCGACGTTTCATGGCACAGATACCAGCCCTTAAACGACTCGTGGTGTCCGTATCGCTCCACGACTTCATCGATGAACGCTTTGTTGACGTCGACCTCATTCCACCACGACCGCCGGATCCAGTGGTGACCACTGTCGTAGGTTCCCCAGTAGAGGCTCAGGCCAATTTCATCGGCCAGTGAGAGAAACAGTTCAGCGAGATCTTCGTAAACCGGAAGCAAGCCGGGCAACGATTTCGCTTGAAAGATGCACTTGTTCTGATATCCAGCGCGAATGATGATAACGGTATCAATGCCGATTCGCTTGTAGAGCTCAAACTCTTTCCGCCATTCCTTTGCGCCCCAGTTTTGAGAAGGGATATCGTGCGTAATCTCATCCAAGAAGGTTCCGGTGAGCCGTGGAGGCGTTGGCATGAGTCTAAAGTCTACTCTCTACTTGCAAGATTTTCGATAAAGCGCTATGGTTACTAAACACCACTTTTTGGAGCCTATGGCATCATGCCACTACAAACCATATCCCGCGGATGGCGGCGTGCCATTCCGTTCTACCTTGGCCTTATTGCAGTGCTCATTGGAGGAGCTCTCAAGACCCTGACCACGTCCACCGACCACCGAGAGGCCCCACCTTACACTTCTACTCTTCGATAACTTAGCCGACTTAGCGTCGCATCCATGATTTCTTGAGTCTGTGCAGAGACGGTGTAGACCATCGCCTCTCGAAGAATCCTTTGTGCTGGATGGTTTGCCGCGATCGCCCCTCCCGCAGAGGAGGTCACCGCCGCGTGTGCACAGCGCGCGCACAGTTCGATGGCCCATGCGCGCAGCTGTACCCGAGCCTCCTGAGTGAGTTCCTCGCCCTGGGAGTCGAACATCGCCTGCCTGCAGTCCGTCCACTCTAGGAACAGAGCCTCGTATGCTTCTTTGACCGCAGTCTGGTTCTCCCTTTTCCGAGAGCTCGCTTCCAAAACGTCGAGCGCTCCTCGTGCGCATCCGAGAGCGAAGTGACCTTGAATGACGACATTGATTTGGTCGTTTCTGCGAATGAAGTCCCCAGACTGAACTCCGACCAGAAGTGCGTTGTCGAGCAAGAACCCATCCAATTCAGCTGAAACCGTTCTTGCCGCGTACATCGTGGCCACCTGCATCGGAGCCGAAATATTGATCCCCGCCTGACCGGAAAGAGGAACGATACCGAAGAGAACCTTCCCGTCGGGCAGCGTGGCACCAATGAGAAACTCGTCGAAAAACGTCCACCCGGTGATCCACGGAACCGTGCCATCTAGGCGGTAGCCGCCTTCGGTCGGTGTCGCACGCATGATTGGTGGCCCGGGCCGACGAAGCTGGCTGAACCCGACCCCGATCCGGCGCTCGCCAAACCGCATTTTGGGCACCACGTCCGATTTAAGCTGTTCGTTGTGGCCCTTGAGAATGAACGACACTGCGCTTTGATGTTGCGTCTGCAGGAAGGACAAGCTCCCGGACGTTCGCGCGACTTCTTCTTGGAATTCTCTGAAATCCAGATCGCTGAGGTTTGGCCCTCCGAATTCTGTCGGAGCCTTGAGGTTCATCGCGCCTAGACGGAAGAGTCCCTCGATTGCGGGTCGAAGGGTTTCGGGGTCGCCGTCCATCTGCTGAGCATTCGGGGCAACGTCTTCTCGAAGGTAGCGAAGGATCTCTCCCAGGAATGCCCTTGACGACATAACCTATTCTTCCGCATTTCGCGCGCGTCCCGAGCGCGGAAGACACCCATCGGTAAAATGCCGTATAGAAGTTGCTCTGCTTTCTTTCGCTAGAAAGACGAGATGAATCTGGATAAATCGATGAGTGCTGTGCAGAAGACGTGGCGTGAAAAGGTCGGCCTAGCCGAAATGTTGAAGGGTGGCGTGATTATGGACGTCGTGAACGCGGAGCAAGCTCGCATCGCGGCCGACTCTGGCGCGGTCGCGGTCATGGCTCTTGAGCGTGTCCCGGCTGACATCCGCCGAGACGGTGGCGTTGCCCGCATGAGCGACCCCGAACTCATCATTCAGATCCAAGCCGCCGTCACGATTCCGGTGATGGCCAAGTGCCGAATTGGTCATTTTGTCGAGGCTGAAATCCTTCAGGCACTCGAAGTTGACTTCGTTGACGAGAGCGAGGTGCTGACTCCAGCCGACCACGAGAACCACGTGGACAAGCACGGATTCACCGTTCCGTTCGTTTGCGGTGCTCGAAATCTTGGTGAAGCTCTCCGACGCTGCGCAGAAGGGGCCGCCATGATCCGCACGAAAGGCGAAGCTGGCACCGGCGACGTGATCGAAGCCGTTCGCCACATGCGCACGATCATGCGAGAAATTCGCCAGGTCCAAAATGCGAGAGAAGACGAACTCTACGTGCTCGCAAAACAGTTCCAGGCTCCAATTGAGCTTATTCGAGAAGTTCACGAGAAGGGCAAACTCCCTGTTCCGAACTTCAGCGCGGGTGGAATCGCAACCCCAGCCGATGCAGCCCTCATGATGAAACTCGGTGCTGAGACTGTGTTCGTCGGCTCCGGCATCTTTAAGAGTGGCGACCCCGCAAAGCGCGCAAAGGCGATCGTCGAGTCAGTTCTGTTCTACAAAGAGCCAAAGAAGCTCGCGGAGATCAGCCGCAACCTTGGCGAGCCGATGGTGGGGATTAATTGCTCCTCGCTCGTTGAGGGAGAAAAACTTGCGGAACGGGGCTGGTAACCGCAACCTTGCGAATTTGGGAATCGTAGGCTATACTGATCTCGGGTTGGTCGGTCGTGGCATCGGGAACCCGCATCAGGCTACGCAAGTAGTCTAAACTTGGAGGTGTAAATGAAAAAGATTCTCGCTCTTGTGATGGTGGTTAGCGTTCTCGGTGCATTTGTGACTGGTTGCAAAAAGGCTGAAGACGATCCTGCGGCTGCTAAGCCGGCAGACGCTGCGAAAGCTCCTGACGCCAAGTAGTCCTTCAACGCTAAGCATTTAGCAAGCAAAACCCCGAACCGCAAGGCTCGGGGTTTTTGTTTTATCAGCCTTCGTTGTACGTTCGATTTTTCCAGTTCCACCACTTCATCAGCTCGGGTTCTGGATCTGGCGTTTCCGCGAAATAGACCGCACCGCGAAAGGTGTAGAGCACGCACCGGTCCACCACTTGGCCCTTGATCGTGCAGTGCCGGTCATAGAGCGCCTTCGGGTTTTTGCCTTTTAGATCGGCAATCGTGTGAATTCCCATCTCGTGGAGATCACCCGCCACGGACTTTCCAACTCCAGGGACGAGCAACAACTCATCCTTCAGCTTAGTTGCCATCTTTTTGGTAGACCCTCACCCAATCAACGAGGAACTGGCTCGGCCAAGTCGTCAGCTTAGGATCCCCCCCGGTCGCACCGACCGCGAGGTTCAGCAAGATGTGGTGAGGCTCGTGGAACGGGTTGGCTCCGTCTGCCGACTTATTGATCGTCGTCTTCAGATCGACCTCGTTCAGCAATCGTCCGTCAACATACAGCCGAATGAAGTCCTTGTCCCAATCCATTCGATAGTTGTGGAACTCCTTGCTCCAGGCGCCTGCGTAGGAAAAACCCGCCGCCTTCGCAAGCTCTTCGATTGGGGTTCGGACGCTTTTCCATTGAGCGACGTATTGTTTTGCCGTTCCCCACGCCACGTTTGCGTGGTAGCCCAGGTTGTAATACTCCATGATGTCGACCTCGCCATTGGACGGCCACGGGTGGGTCGGGCCGGTCATCCAGAACGCTGGCCACAGACCTTTTGTGACCCCGAACTTGCCTCGGCACTCCCAACGACCGTAGGTCCAGACATGCTTGGTCGCAGTTTTGATTGATCCTGAGCTGTACTCCGAATACTCTCTCGACTTTTGCCAGTCCGTGGCAAGTGCACCAGGGTCATATTTGGGATTCTTGACCCGCTCCGCCCGACCTTCGATCACGAGATAGCCGCCACGACAAGTGACGTTCTTGTCTGAGTAATACTGCAGCTCCTTGTTGCGTACGAACCCGATTTCGTAGATCCAGTTTTGGGGATTTGGTGGACCATCGACATTGAATTCGTCGTTCCACGCGAGGTGATAGCCAGGATAGCTGGTCACTCCCTGACTGGTCGTCGCCAAGGAGTGAGCAAAAATCGAAAGCGCGAGCAAGACCATTGCCCAATTCTAACACGCCTTACTTCGATTTCTTGGGGGTGTCTTTCAGGAGTTCGAGCGCCTTTGCAAGTTGACGATCTGTCCCGTCTGCGCCTCGCTCGGGGAGGACTTCGTAGTCCGGGCGCACGCCATTATTCTCTAACCTTTCGCCATCCGCAAACACTTCGACCATCGGGATCTCTAAGAACGACCAATCGTTCAAACGATAAGGTGTGGTGCCAAGGACGTGCCCGGCAGTCCTCGATCCAACGAGAATCGCGCGCTTACTCTTTTTCAAAATGTAGCTGAGCACTTCCTTCGCACTTCGGGAGCCCTCGTTGATCAGAACGACGAGAGGTCGCTGATATCCGAAGAGCTGGTTCTGTCCCATCGTCGGAGACATCATCCACTTGAGCTCTACCTCCGGTCTGAAGAACGGGTCGGCAAACCCTTCAGGCCGACCGCCGAAGCCGTCGCGCAGGTCGAGAATGAAAGCATCGGTCGAACGGAGCTTGCCATAGACGGCACCGGAGAGCACATTTCGGAAGCTGTCGTTCGCCTGTGTCCAGAGGTGGAAGTATCCGATCTGTCGGCCATTTGTTTCGATGATCTTCGCGCTTTTCCGACTGGCCTCAACGAAGGCATCAAGCGCACCTGCCTCGGTTACTTCAACTTCTTTGGTCGCGACTTGGCCCTCTGAGGAGACCTCAATCTTCACTTTTCGCCCGACGTAAGGGCGAAGGGCGGCGATGGGGCTAAACGGCTTGCCATCGATCTTCATGATGACGTCACCCTTCTTCAGCCCTGCGGCTTCAGCGGATGACCCGTCCAGGACCATCTGAACACTGTATTGCCCGTTCGACTCCTTGAACCAGGCACCGAAATGAGGCATGTTCGCGGGGGTTTTATTCCCGAGGGCATCCATCAGATAGTAGCCCTGCGAGTTGGAATCTAGAAATGCAAAGTGCGAGTCCTTGAACTCCGAGATCATTGCATTGACTTGACCAGAAAACTCGGCTCGGTTTTTTGATTGCTTCGCGAGGGGGGCGTACTTTTTGAGCAGCTTGTCCATTTCTGGACCTCGAGATTCTCTCGCGTAAAACCGTTGACGAATCGACGACTCAACTCGAGACCAAGTGGCGGAATAGTCTTCCCCCTGGGCGATAACTGCAAACAATGCCAACGCATTCATTGTCTACGAGTTTACGTTTTATCGCTAACCTTCCGTTCCGAAGGTGATCAAACCTCGATGAGGCTGTTGATGATCTTCGTTCTAGCTTCACGTGGAGCCTCTCGAAACTCGCCGGGCGTCATCTTGAAGCACTGCAGAAACCTCGTTCCGAGATACTGCCCGCTTTTGAATCCGGTCTCCTGGGCAATCCGAGTCAAGGTCCAGCCCGTTTCTTCTAACAGCTGCATGACAACGGTGAGGCGGCGACGCTCAATGTACACCCTCGGAGTTGTTCCGAGGTGTGCTCGGAATAATCTTGAGAAATGCCCGGGTGAGAGTCGGCAGAGCAGGGCGAGCGAATCGACCGAGACATCCTGTCCGAAATGCCGGTCGATCCAGTCAAGGGCGGGGCCTAGGGGACTCTCCATTCCTTTTGGTTCAACGAGCTCACTCCAGTGCATGAAGAACTCTTCGAGATAGTGCATGGCCCACAACGGCCGATCGCAGCACTCCACGACGCGCAAAAACAACTCCTGCATTTTTGGGGATTGGTGGTCTTCGAAGTGGTGAATCGTCGCCTCGTTGGGAAAGGACTCTAGCAGAGTCCTCCAGTGTGGATAAGCCTGAAAATGTGCCCAAACAAGCTTCCATCTTCCGACTTCAGGCGAAGTGCCGTAGTTTTGGTAGGCCTCAGGGGGGAAGACCGTGAAGCTTCCCTTCCGCGCAAAATCAACATCGCGAGACCGAATGATCCCCTCACCGTCGAGCGTTAGAATGACGAGCCAGGTCGATCCGCCATGTTTGCGGACTGTGGCGTATCTCCAATCTTCGTCAAAACTCCCGGTTAAGAGTCGCATACATAACTACTTTATCGGTTTTAGCTCAACTTTCAGGGTGGCATACCCATCAATTTGGAAGTGCTCAACTCGAATATGGTGGATCCCGCCTAGCTTTAGGGTTCGTTTGTAGGCCGTTGGTCCCTGATATTTCCACGCGTCATCGATCACGATCTTCCCGTCGATCCAAACTCGCATGCCATCGTCAGTTGTCGTTTCGAGTTCATAATTTCCGGCTGGCACTGTCACCACACCCTCGGCGAGCGTCGCCCAGTATGAGTTCCCCGCCTGTGGCTCAAAGGAGAAACCTGCATAGTTCAGTCTCGGGAGCTTCTTCGTGAGAAGCGGCGTGCCTTCGAGCAACTTCCGAAATGCATCGATCTTTGTGCGCGGATCGCTGGTTGCGCCCCACTTAAAGAATTTGACTGTCCAGTCGATGGGAAGTTCCACCTTGCGGAAACCGAATGGGACTGTTCGGCCCTTTGGTGTTCTCAGGCCACGGTAGTCCGTTGTCTCCTCACCCACATATTCAAGACTGATGTTCATGTTGACCATCTTTCCTGCGGGCAAGCTGACCAAAATTTCGTCGCCTACCTTTCCTCTACCACTCGACACCTTTACTCCAGGCGAGACCTGGGCGACCTTCCACGTTCCGGGAGGGCCAAGAACT
This sequence comes from Fimbriimonadales bacterium, assembly GCA_038222255.1. Lineage (GTDB taxonomy): Bacteria > Armatimonadota > Fimbriimonadia > Fimbriimonadales > Fimbriimonadaceae > Fimbriimonas. Next base: position 11,550 of record JBBRHU010000003.1, read on the forward strand.
TCGAACTTGTAAACCTGGCTCTGAGCGTTCTCGTCTACAAATGTATCTCGAAGCCACAGCTTCGGCGACTTGAAGTCGTAAGGCCCCCACTCATCGACAATGATGTACCGGCGGCCACGTGCTGTGCTAGGCGAAAGAAATGGACTTTGTCCACCTTGCATCGGAGTCGGACGGTAACCCCGATCGTTGTCCATCGCTTTCGCAAGCCCTTTGCCTTCGGGCAGAGTGCCGATGTTGATCGATTCGTTTGGCTTGTTTTTGAGCGGATTCCAGTTCGTCTTAAACCGGTTGCGGTAACCCGATATTCCGTCTGGATAAGGCAAGATGACGTTCCCACTCGTTCGCATCACAGCCGGAAGGAGGTGCTCTGGCAGCCCACCGAGCGTGACGTTGCCTTGGTTGCTAGCCTGAAATCCAGTGCCGAGAGTTTCAATGTTCTGGGCGGCATGAGTCGCCGAGCTAATCGAACTCGCTTGGCCCGTCGAAGGATCGATGTTCACCACTTTGACCTCTGGCATCACGAATTTTGTCATCGGTCCTCGAAGGTCAAGGATTCGAGCGACTTCGTTGTAGCGGTTCGGGCCAACGATCACATCTGAAGTTGCGCGGATTTGGAGCGCGGTCCCCTTGTCATCCTTTCCGCCTTGAGTGATCTGCGAGAAGGTGTTGTCAGCAATCAGGTAGCCGTGGCTCTTTGTATCGCGAGTTTTGCCATACCCCCAGTTAGGGTCTTGCTTCTCATTCATCCACAGATTGACGGCAGTCGCCTCACGGAAGAACAGGTTCTTCGAGATGGTGTTGGTCTGACCATGCTCAAGCGCGATCGACTCCGCATTGTAGGCAAAGATGTTGCCTGTTATATTTGTGTTGTAGCTGTAGCCACCCCAGACGCCGTGCCAACACTCCATTACAAGGTTGTTGATGAAATTGTTCCGGCTAAACGTCGCCTCGATTCCGTTGGTCGGAGCGTGGCTAAAATCGTTTCCGTAAAGCAGATTGTCGTTACAACCTCCTTTTCCAGTATCCATCGTCTTTTGACCCGCCCAGAGGAAGAAGCCGTCTCCACCGTGGGTGACAGAGTTATAGGCAAATAGGTTGTGGTTGCTCTGCTCGTAAATAAGAATGCCAGCCGAATCTTGCCCACGGTTATAGATTCCGTGTGAGTAGCCTCGAACACACCAGTCGATCCTGTTGTGCATGATCTTGTTGCCACTCGATTCGTACATGCCCAGGCCGATCGCGCTCAAGAACGAGAACGAGTTGTTCCAAACCTTGCCCGCATTGGATTCCATGAGCATCAAGCCGCATTGTCCGCCCTCGATCTTTGTTCCGGTGACCTCGAATCCACGACAACCGCGCAGGTAGATGCCAGCGCCATATCTGAGCCATTCGTCTTTCTCGTTGCGGTGAAAGCTCATCCAGTCAGCGCCGTCTTCTTTGTCGAGCCCGCTGAGCAGGTGTTGCTTCCAGTTGTAGGAGAAGTCCGAGTTAACGATTCGGAGCCCATTAACGTTTCGGGCGATGAGCCCCACCTTGAAGCCACGTACGTTGAGGTTGCGGATCGTAATGTTGCTGCCGGTGACCTGAATCGCAAGGCCCTTCCGCAGGTCGGGCAGGGCAGAAGCGTCTACACCCTGCAAAGTCGCACCAGAGAAGTCCAGATCAAGGTTGTTGCCTTTGATTTGCCAAATCGGTTTTGAAATATCTTCCGTAAGATTCTTCGGACGGTATGTCTTTCTGACTACTCTGCCCGATGATTGAATCACGGGCGTCTTGTCAAGGTCGATAACCGGTGGCTCCAACGCGCTAAACAGCAGGCACAACACAATGACAGCATATCCCGCATGGACGCGACACGGGTATCTTGGCTCTATGCCTTTGCGGGCGAACCTCCGCCGTATGCTGAGTCTGGCCCTTTTAGGTGCCAGCCTATCTTCGTTTGCTTCCGAAGACGGCAAGGTGCTACTGGTTCCTCTCGATTCCCGACCTGCGGTAGGTCAATTCGTCCAAATGATCGGCGATATTGCCAACGCCGAGGTCCGGATGCCCTCCTACGAAACTCTTGGAAGGTTCGTGACTCCAGGTCAACCCGAAGCGATACTGGATTGGCTGAAGAGCCAGCAGAGCGAGAAGATTCGGTCCGTCATCTTGAGTGCGGATATGATCGCCTACGGCGGCCTCATCGCTAGTCGCGTACCCACGGTTTCACAAGAACTTGCGATTCACCGACTGCGTGAAGCGGTCAACCTCGCCCACGCAACTGGAGCAAAAGTTTACGTCAGTTCGGCCACGATGCGACTTGCGCCAACTGCGACCAAGGACGCAAGCCCTTACCGCATGGAACTCGCCCGGGCAATGGCTCTCCAAGAGGAAGCCAGACGAACAGGATCCCGCGATACGCTGCTCAAGTTCTATAAGATTCTTTCGACTGTGCCGCCCGTCGAGATCAACCGGTACCAGGCAGCTCGAAAGCGAAACAACTTAGTTCAACAAGAGTTGATCCGCATGGTCGGCGCGAAGTTGATCGACTATCTTGTCATCGGGCAAGACGATGCTCAGCCCTACGGACCTCATATTCCAGAAACCGCGGCACTCCGAAAAATGGCCCTGAACATGAGCCTCGGAGGAAAGGTCTTCTTCTGCGAAGGGATCGATCAACATGGAAATGTTTTGCTTAGCCGGGCACTGCTCAAAGAGATTGGCTGGACTCCACGAGTCAAGATCGTCTACAGCGACCCTAACGGCGCGAATGTCTACAACGATTTTGAGTCGAAACCGATTCGGCTCTGCCTTGAGGACCAGATCATTGCGAGCGGAGCACGGCCTTCAGATGGACGATCGCCGACAGATTTCACCTTATATGTGAACACCCCAGGGCGGAAGCAGAGTTCATTTCAAGCCTTTCTAGCGATGCTTGACCACGATCTTGAGACGAACGTGCCCTGTGCTGTTGCCGATATCAACCTTGCGAAGAGCGGTCAGGCCGATCCTGAGCTATTCTCGTTCCTCTACTCGAGAAGCCGAATGGGCAAGCTGCTCGCCTACGCAGGTTGGAACACCGCAGGCAACACACTTGGCACATCGATCCCAGCTGCAAACGCTTACCTTGTCGCTCGAAGGCTCGCGATTGATCCCGCGATTCGAGAACCAGCCCACATGAAGTTCTTGCTTCATCGGTTCGTGAACGACTTTGCCTATCACACCTATACTCGACCTGAGGCGTACAGAATGCTTGTGCGCGAAGGTGGATCGAAAGAAGAGAGCTACGGTCAGCCGTTTGAGCGAACGACCCGGTTTGTTCAACGCGACGTCACGACGTACCTGATGAATTACTTCCGAGATGGGTTCATGGGTGTTCGATTTGATCGCAGCGGGGCGCAGTACGAGGTGGTCGGCCTTGACGATGTTCGCGTCTGGCTACCGTGGCCAAGGGCGTACGAGATGCGTCTCGATTTCAATCTGAAAACTCAGCCGGTCGTGACAACATCCGTCTCAGTCCATAACAATCAGAGCGGCGGATAATCCTCGGTCGGATTCCGTGTATCCTTGGGTCAATGAAGGCCGTGATCCTCGCCGCCGGTAAAGGCAGCCGACTCTTCCCAGTAACTCGCGTGGTGCCGAAACCGGTACTGCCCCTCGCTAACCAAATCACGCTGCAGTATGCATTCGATCGATTGAAGGAAATTGGGGTTACCGAAATCTGTGTCGTCGTCGGCGAAACTGAGAATGAGATGAAGGCCGCGCTTGGCGACGGCTCCCAGTTTGGAGTGAACCTCACGTATGTTCGTCAAACCGAGCCTAAGGGACTTGCCCACGCGGTAGGTTTCACCAAGGAGTTCGTCGATGGGGACTCGTTTGTGCTCTATCTCGGTGACGCGATTTACAGCCAGGACCTGAAGCAATTTGCCGACGCGTTCCGAGCTAACATGACTGGCAACCTTAGCCTGGTGAAACCAGTCACCGACCCTGAGCGGTTTGGGATTGCAAACGTCGAAGGCGACCGCATTGTAAAGTTGGTCGAGAAGCCCAAGGTTCCGGAATCCAACCTGGCGATGGCCGGCCTCTACTTTTTTGGACCTGAGATTTGGGACGTACTCCCCGACCTCAAGCCTAGCTGGCGAGGCGAATACGAGATCACCGATGCCATCCAGGCGCTCGTTGACCAGGGTCAAACCGTCATCGCTGGCCGATATGAAGGGGACTGGTTCGACACCGGAACCCTCGACTCCTTCCTAGAAACCAACCACTACCTGGCCAAAGGGCAGAACGTGATTGCCGACGACGCCACTGTCGAAGGCGCGATTGGCGAGAATGTGACAGTTGGAGCCGGAGCTACTGTGAAGTGCTCTTCAATCGAAGATTGCGTCATTCTCCCCGGTTCGGTAATCGAAACTACTGGGGCGATTCGCCACGCTTTGCTTGGCGGAAGCGTAAACGTTAATGGAGACCTCGTCAACTCGATTCGCCACGGCGACCTTGTGGAGTAGTCCGAATGAAAAAGTTACTCATCTTTGCTTGCATCATCATCGCTGGAATTGGCTTCTATAAACTGTCGCCAAAAGATCAGGATCAGGTGAAAGATACTGGCTCTGCGGCCGTCGGTGCGGTAGGCAAAATGATGGGTGCAGGGTGGAGCGTCTTACGGCAGCAAGCGCAGGGCCTGAGCTCGGATTCGGAATCGGCCGAGCTCGAAAAAACCAAGGCAGACTTGACCAAGCTACGCGACGACCTGAAGAAGAAGAATGCAAAGGCGAACGCCGCGACAATCAAAGAGCTTGACAGCCAGATTGATCGGCTCGACTCCGCAATTAAGGTCAAGCAGTTGAAGCGAGAGATGGACGAGAAGGTTGAAGCTGCCTCGAAGCTGAAAGAAAACTCCGAAAAGAGCGTCGACGACGTAAAGAAGAAGCTCTCCGAGGCGGATGCCAGCTACAAGGACCTGCAGAAGAAGCTCAACGCAGCCCAGAGTAGCTACGACAAAACTTCAAAGTCACTCGGAATGTAAGTTTCGCGCTTACGAGTCCACTCGCTGATCATCCGGTCCTCAGCGATTTCGTGCGTGGTTGGCCGGAACCTCCCCGTCAGATCAGCGTTCGCCACGTATCTCCTAAATCCTTCCTCTAAGCTCAACTTCCACTCAAAGTTTGGGAAGAACTTTTGGAACTTCTCGACAGAGAACGACAATGAGAATTGGGTGAGGTTCTCCATCAGCGACGATCCGTCAGCGCGAACCAAAAAGTCCATCGCGTAGGAAGCTGGGATGTGCACTAAATTCGGTTCTACTCCTAGCACACCACCCATGATTTCGTAGTAGCGATCGTGGGTGATGTCGAAAGCGTGGGCACAGGTGAAGGCTTCTCTAACCGTCCGGGGATCAACTGAGATCGCCGCGATCATACGTCCACAATTTTCAGCGAATCCCCAGTTGATCGTCGTCTTCCCGTCATCGGGGACAAACACTGGCCTTCCTGCACGGAGTCGTGGCACCAAGTCGAGACCTCCGTCGTGACGGTGAAAGCTCAGGATGAAGTCGTTCCCCGAAGAGTAACCAGGCCGCACAATCGTCCAGTTGAGGCTAGAGCCAATGAGCATCTCCTCGCAAACTCGTTTCTGCTGCGCATATCTTCCTAATGGCGAGGCGAATGGATCTGACTCTCGCATCGGAAGCCGAGACAACGGGAAGCCGTAGGTGTCGACGGTACTTACAAAGCAGTAGCGAATCGACGTTCCTTCAAGGATATGAATGATCCCCTCCATGTGCAATGGTTCAAAAAGCACGAAATCGACAATCACTTCGGGTCGAAATGTGGTTATGAAATCCCTGAGCGCAGAGGCTGATTGTCGTTCGCCTAGGATGACCGAAACCTTGTCGCCGAGAGCGGCCGCTCCTCGACCAGTCTTTGTGAAAATAGAGATTTCGTGACCAGCTGCCAGCAGGTCTTCCACGAAACTCAGCCCAATGTTTCCAGGCCCACCAATCATTCCAATTTTTGCCATGTGCTACGCGTTCTCCCAACTCAGGTCGATGACTAAGGACTTCTCGTGACTGCGCGCGCTCGACCCGATTGTTGCGAAGGATCCCTAGTTTAACGCGTTTACCCGCGGGGTGGTAGAAATGGCTAAAATACCGTGTGAGCTTCATAATTCGACCTGCGACGCTTGCCGAATCCGGGATTCTCGCTCATCATCGAGCTCAGATGTGGGTCGATATGGGGATGTTGCTGCAGGCTGAGCACGACGCGATGGTCGAAAAAGCCGCGGTTGTCCTTGAGAGAGAAATGAGGGCCGGTCAATACCTTGCGTGGGTGGCAGAAGCAGACGGAGTCGTCGTTGCTGGATGTGGAATCGCGCTTCGCCAGATTCAGCCACGTCCGACAGGGGAAGGCAAAGTTCGTGGCGAACACCCGCAACCGCTCGTTCTCAATGTCTTCGTCGAACCGACCCATCGCAACTTAGGCATTGCCCGAGCGATGATGGAAACGATCATCAATCACTGCCGAGAGCGTGGATATCCAAGCGTGGTGCTGCATTCGTCCGCGGAGGGTCGGAAGCTGTATGAATCTCTGGGATTTGCCCCGACCAACGAAATGCGCCTTGATCTTTGACCAGATTTCTTCCAGCAGGCCCACCGAACGCGTCATTCCGAGTCCCTCTGAAACGCCCCTAGACGAGACCAAGTAATCTACGCTATCGTGTCGGTAGTAAGCATCGAATCTTTGGTGGTGCGATACGGGAGCTTTACAGCGCTTGATGGACTTTCATGTGAAGTCCCTGAAGGCTGCACGGGTCTCCTGGGTCCAAATGGCGCCGGAAAAACCACCCTTCTCAAGACCATGCTCGGTTTTGTTCAGCCCACTTCGGGTCGAGCAACCGTGTTGGGTATGGACATTCGCACGAAAGGCAGAGAGATCCGGCAAGCGATCGGCTTGATGCCAGAGCAGGATTGCCACATTCCAGGCATGAGCGCGGTGCAGTTCGTCACCTACGCCGGAGAGTTGGCCGGCATGCCGAGCGATCAAGCTCTGCGACGCGCCCACGAGGTCATCGAATACTGTGGGCTTGGCGAGGCTCGCTACCGAAACGTAGAGACTTTTTCGACGGGAATGAAGCAGAGAATAAAGCTTGCTCAAGCCCTTGTGCACGGACCGAAGCTCCTGCTCTTAGACGAGCCCACCAACGGACTTGACCCCGCTGGCCGCGAAGACATGCTCCAGTTGGTTCAATCTGTCAGCCACGGCAAGGGCGTGAACGTCCTTGTGAGCTCGCACCTCTTGCCCGACATCGAGCGAGTGTGCGACAGAGTCATCCTGGTGATGCGTGGCAAACTCCAAGCCGCGGGAACGATTAAGGATCTCAAGAAGATTGAAGGCCACCCCATTGACGTTGAGGTGAAAGAAACCTCGGGTGCGTTCGTGAACGCACTGATGGAGAAAGGCTTCTCAGTCCAGCCCCCCAAGGGGACCACCTACCGAGTTGAAGGTCCGGGTCGCCCAGAGGAAGTCAACAAAACCGTTTTCAAGGTCGCGAAGGATACTGGCACCCAGATTCGCGGCCTTATCATCGCCGAACGATCTCTAGAAGAAGCGTTCTTGGAGGCCATCAAAGAATGAGCAACCCCATTGCAGACCTGAGCTATCGCAACTACGATGGCCCGCTTACAAGCCCTCAAGCCCGCTGGTGGTCCATTGCACGCCAGTCGATCAGCCAAGGCATTAAGAAGAAATTCTTCGTCACCTTGTCCCTGCTGTCGGCTTCTTTCTACTTCGTCCTGCTGATCGTTTTCTACTTCGTCGAAGTCTTGAATCCAGCGCAAGCGCCGGGTGACAAGAATCCTCTGCTCTCAATGATCAAGTGGAACGAACAGTTCTTGAACGCGTTTTCGACCTCGCAGCTTTGGCTACTCTTACTCGCTCTACTGATCGGATCTGGATCGATTGCAAATGACAACAGGGCGAACGCTCTGTTAGTCTATTTGAGTAAACCCTGCACAAAACTGGACTACCTGATCGGAAAGTGGGTCGGCATTTTCATACCGCTAGCCGTAGTAACCGCGATTCCGACGTTCCTCTTTTACTTTTACTGCCTGATGAGCTACCGGGAGTATGGGTTTCTATCCCAAGACCCGTGGCTGATCGTTCGTTTGGTCTTCATGATCATCTTGCCCGCCGCGTTCCACGCGAGCGTCGCGATGGGGATCAGTTCGCTCTTCAATCAGGGCCGCATTGCCGGCGCAGTGTACGCAGCAATCTACTTCATGACGCTGTTCTTCACAAAGTTCATGCAGGTCGCTTGGATTTTCAGCTTCCGAAAGGGAGGAAGTGAAAGTAGCGGAAGTCAGTTTGTCGCGAACCTGTACTACATGAGCGTCGACGGCCTGCAAATCGGGCTTGCGAAACATGTCCTTGGAACGCGTGGCGGCCTGATGTTCCCCGGACAAGGGATGAGCGGACAGATGCGACCGCGAACCGGTAAAGGACTAGGAGGAGCGAATGCACCTCCGCAGATGAACCCTGCCGAGTTGATTCCGACATACGGAAGTCTCTGGCTCCTCACCGCCGTGTACCTTGGCTGTTGTGGACTAGCGCTTTTCGTTGCGTGGCGACGAGTTCGAGCGGTAGAGGTGATTGGCGGATGATCCAAATCCAGAATGTTTCTCGTTGGTATGGTCAGGTCATTGGCGTCAATGACGTCACGGCAGAGATCGGCCCTGGCCTTACCGCCATGCTTGGGATGAACGGTGCAGGAAAAAGCACCCTGATGCGATTGATCACGGGTCAGCTTTTGCCGACAACAGGCTCGGTGAAAGTATTTGGCATGGAGCCATTTGCAAACCCTGAGGTCTTCAAGCGCGTTGGCTACTGTCCCGAGATCGATAATTTCTATGAGCACTACACGGGTCGAGAATTTGTCCACTTTTTGGGACGACTTAGTGGCTTAACGAACGCCGAAGCCAAGTCACGAACCGAGGAGGTTCTGGTCGAAGTCGGTATGGCAGATCGGGCTCACAAGAAGATCGCCGGCTACTCAAAAGGAATGCGGCAGCGGATCAAACTCGCGCAAGCGATGATCGCGCAACCCGACATCATCTTATTGGACGAGCCCCTTAACGGCCTTGACCCAGTAGGGCGACGTGAACTCATGGATGTCCTCGGAAAATTGTCTAACGAAGGCAAGACGATCATCGTGAGTTCGCACATCTTGTTTGAAGTTGAGCAGATGACACGTTCGATCCTGCTCATGCACCGCGGTCGGCTTCTCGCTCGTGGGGATCTGCGTGATATCCGCGCGCTGATTGACCGACACCCACACAAAGTGCGTGTTGAAACAAACAATCCGAGACGCCTGGCGAGCGAGCTGGCCAACCTCACGAACATCGTTTCGATGAACTTTGAGCGCGGCGACCGCGGCCTGGCACTCCAAGTCCAAGAACCCGACGCGTTCTACACCGCGCTTATGGACATCGCCCTCACCACTGACATCGAGATTGGTGGCTTTTTCAGTCCAGACAACAACCTCGAATCGGTCTTCAACTACTTGGTGCACTCGTAATGGAAAGCGCAATCTTTACTCAAGCTCTTCGCGAGTTCCTGCGACTACGGCGAGTAGTGCCGTGGGTGCTGTTCTCGCTAATCTGTGGCGCGCTTGCGTTTATTTGGCCCAAGTTCCAACCTGACGTGACCCACCAAGGTCAGTACGTAAACGTCATTGCCATCTTCGTATTCCGAATGGTTGCGTTGGCATCAGCAATCTTGACCACCGCGATCGTCAGCCAAGAGGTTGAGCAAAAGACCATCGTTTACTTGCTGACACGGCCAGTCAAGCGATCTTCGATCATCCTGTTCCGCTATTTAGCGAGCGTGATTGTGATGGGGGGGATTTCGATCTTTGGCCTCCTTTGCACCTCGTTTGGTGCACACCTCGGATTTTCAAACGAGCTCCTCACGAAGGATATTCTCGCGGTTGTCCTCGGGTCAGCGGCCTACGGTGCTTTCTTCCTCTTTATCAGCTTGATCCTGAATCGATCGATGCTGGTTTGCCTGCTGTACGCGTTTGCCTGGGAGTCGGCGATTCCGAATCTTCCTGGTGATCTGTACTATCTGTCGATCAACAGCTACATCCAAGGCATAGCGCAGCACCCTGCGAGCGAAGATGCCAACCGGACCGTCACAGTTGCTGGCGGAATGAAGAGCACGGCACTCCTAAGCTCAACGACCTCGATTGCGGTCCTCATCTTGCTCTCTGTGACGCTCGTCGTGATCAGCATGGTGTGGTTCACGAAGTTCGAGTTCGTGCCGCGAGAAGACGCCGAATAAGTTGACAGCTACCTGCGTCGCTTAAGCCGCGACGCAGGTAAGAATTTCGATCGTTAATGTATTCTTCGACACCTTTCAGGCGACTTCGAGGAAAACGCGTTCAGTGGTTTGGTAACCTCCGACCGATGGACAAAGTTCGAGTTGCAATGATTGGCTGCGGTGGGTTTCAGCGCTACCGCCTAGGCAATGTTGCCAAAGTTAAAGAGGCCGAAGTCGTCGCTCTTTGCGACCCGTCAGACGATCAGATTCGAATGACTAAGGAAGCTCACCCTGCGCTTGCAGGCGTGCCGACATTCAACGATCACCGCGAAGTATTGGACAAGATCAAGCCCGATGCGGTCATGATTGCCACTCCGCACACGCAGCATGTTGACCAGATTCTGGACTCACTGAACGCAGGCGTACACACACTCTGCGAGAAGCCGCTCGTGACCTCGGTGGCCGATGCTTACCGAGTCATCGAAGCCAGAGATAAGGCTAAGAAGGTGGGCATGGTGAGTTATCAGCGCCACTTCCAAGCCGAGTTCCGGTACATCCGAGAGAAGATCAATAGCGGCGAAGCCGGCAAGGTTCACTACATCGCGGCATTCCAGTCACAAGAGTGGCTCCGTGCCGTCGCAGGCACTTGGCGCCAGATTCACTCGCTCTCGGGTGGTGGTCAGCTCAATGACTCGGGTAGTCACCTTATCGACATCTTGCTCTGGACAACCAGCCAGCAGCCAGCGGAAGTCTCCGCCTACGTCGACAACTTCGGCACCGAAGTTGACATCAACTCAGCCGTAAGCGTTCGCTTTAAGAGCGGCGCGCTTGCGACGATCTCGGTAGTTGGAGACGGCATGAGCTGGCACGAGGACATCACCTTTGTCTGTGAGAACATGGCGTTCTTCATGCGACAAGGTCAGAAGATGCAGATCGTGGACCGAAAGCGAAATCGACTCATCGCCGAAGACCTCACTGGTGGTTCGACCCCAGACAAGCACTTCATCGACGCCATCCTTGGCCGAGTTGAGTGCGAATCGCCTTTCGAGTGCGGCCTAGAAGTGATCCGCCTTACCGAAGCTGCATGGCAGTCTGCGGAGAAGGGCGGCACTGCGATCGCCGTGGGTTAGAGCCCGCCCTTGATTGGCCCATTAAGTCCACCGCCCTTCGTGGGTGGTGGAACTTTCTTGTCGGGCAATGGGGGCTTCTTCTTTTTGTCTCGGTCAATCTCATCGTCGATCGTGTACATGACACCCTTCATCGACTTTGCGCTGATCGTCTCATCGTCCTCTTTGGTCGAGGCCAAGATGCTGAACGCAATGAAATCATCGCCGATTGAATTCTTCATTCGGACTTCGCGACTCTCAGGCTTGAGGCTCTGCAAAAACATGGTCTCTTTCTCGCCGTCGTAGTCCGCACGGTCCGCCCACAACTGTCGCCACGTCCCATCCTCAAACTCCTGGTGAGCTTGTGGACTGCCCGTGATGATCGCGCGTCGGCTGCCCTTTCCATACCAATACTCAATCTTCTCGCTGAACACCGTCATCGGATAGTCGCGGAGATTCTTCGATGAACGGATCTTCTCGTCGATCCGCTTTTGCTCCTCAGCATCGGACTTCGGATCTGCGGGTCGAGTGATCTTGATGTCATCGGGAACCACGGGCTTGAACGGCGGGATCTCTACGATCTTTGGCGGATCATCCTTTCGAGCCTTTGGCTTCACGAGCATGAGGACCTTTCCATCAAGCACTGCTCGCTTCTCTTTGCGGTAAATCGTCGCCTTCTGGCAAGATACATTCGCCTCGCCAGAAAAATACGTGACGCCACCTGTGGCAATCAGAACGTCAGTTCGCTTGTTCTGTTCAAGCCGGGGGGCGCGCACGATGATTTCACCGTCCGTCGCTTGCCCGTTCGTGTAAATCTTGACGTCCTTATCGGTCTTCGAAGTTTCGAGAGTTTCGGCGTCAAATTTCCATGCCGTTCGCTCGACCTGGCCCTGCTTCTTCGGAGCATCCTCGCCAGGGTCACCTTTCCACGAAATCATCGTAGCTTGGAGCATTTCGGTCTTGAGGTTGTAGTCGAAAGTCGCCGCCGTAAAATCACCTCCCGAGACCTTTCCCGAAAGCGGCTTGCGAATCGTTAAGACCTCGGCCATTCCGTCGAACGTCGCCTTTTCGGTTCGAAGTTCAAAGTCCTTTCCACCCACTGCACCGTCAGCCTGAAGGTCAAGTCGCTTTAGGGGGGAGTAATACTGCGCATGACTGGCAGAGAAGGTGTAGGATTTCTTATCTCGCTGGAACTTGCCATTCTTGACGCCATAGAGGTCGTAGGTCTGTGCATCCTTCCACTGGTCCATACGGTCAGCGTTGGCGGTAGCTATGAGCTCTGCGCCCTTGTAGTGGCGCATTGAGACCCCTTCCAAGCGAATCGCCACCCGAGCTTCAAGCTCGATATTATCCGGCTGTCTAAACGCTTCGAAGGGGTCCCGGTGAAGATAATCGCCAATCACTGACGATGAGAACTTCAGAAATCCGAGCGCAGCCAACCCAAGAATTCCATTTCGAAACCAAATTGTAGCTGCGCTCATTTTCTCTATGTTACGGCACAAACGTGCTGATCTGGCTCACGGTCTTGTCGCCGAAAGTATTTGAGCCTATCACGACATACCAGTAGGTGCGACCCGATGTCACGCCACCGGCCATCGTCCACGTCGTTCCTGTCACGGCCGGGCTCGTCGCTAAGGGTGTCACGCCGATGGTTGGGAGTTCGCTATAGACGAACACCTGATAGGTTGCTGCTCCCCCTGCCGCCGTCCAGTTGAACGTAGGATTGGCTCCCCCGCTGACAGAAACCGACCGGAGATCGTCGAGAGGATTCACTGTGACGGTGTCACTCATTGCACTTTCGCCGTCCACACCATCAAAGAGCGTGTCGATCGCAGTGACGCCGAACGTGTAATTCACGTTAGATGTCAGGTCGGGGCCGCTGTAGACCATAAAATCGGCAAGCGGGTCGCGGAGGAAGGCAACGTCGGTAAATGAGCCGCCGTTGGTTGACCGATAGATGCCGAATCCGAGCTTGTGAGTCTCAAGCTTTGCATCCCAGTAGACATCAACCTCTACGAGATTGCCAAAGGGTGTTTCTCGACTCGTGCTCGCCTTGATGCGAGTGGCCTTGGGGTTCAGATACTGCTTGATCGCTCGGTAGGCATCCGAAGTCTGCTTGTCCCGAGTGAGGTTCTTCGGCATCGTCCATGCCTGCGCCGAGATGTTCGTCGGGGCAGCAATCGGATAGATGACTCCTGTTGGAACCGTGATGTCGAGTCCGCGTGTTTCACCTGCGCCGAGAGAGACGACGGTTGTCGCGGAGTTGTAGCCGAGGCCGTTCGCTTGAAGCTGATAGTTGATCCCGGCGCCGAGGCCGTTCATCACGTAGTTTCCTCGGGCATCGCTTACTGCAACTGTGCTCGTGCCGAACGTGGCCGCTGTAGGCTTGGCGAAAATTCTCACTCCGCGCAGGAGGTTCCCCGATGTGTCCATCACGACTCCGCGAATCTGACCAAGTTGGTTGTCTTGGAACATCGTGATGTTGATGCCGCTCTGCCGCTGACCCGCAGAGATCGTGGCGAGATTCTGACCGTAATATCGTTGGCCACCCCGATAGACTTCGGCTTGGACGATGATATCGGACCCAGCGACATCCTGGAGCAAGTAGGCTCCTGTCGAGTTGGAGGTCGTTTCACGGGAGACGATGGTGGTCGTCCAAACGCGCGCGTTTGCAACGCTCGCCCCGTCTTTGTTAAACAAAGCGCCAAAAACTTGTCCACGTCCGGTCGTGCCCCCGCTTCCAGGGTCGCCATTTCCGCCACAACCAATTACGACGAGGGCAAGAATCGCCCAAATCCATACGAAAGGCTTCATGCCTCTTAAACGTCTTTCTGTGCCATTTCGTTACGTCGAGCCTATCGAATGACTTGACGGATGATCTCGATGTTGGCCTTCGCGCCCTCAGCCATCTCGACTCGTTTGCGCTCTACAACCTTCACGTACCGCTCACGATCCTTCATAAAGTTCTGGAACGTGTCAAAGAGGCGTTGCGACGTAAGCCCTTCGAGCGGGACAGCACTGCCGATGTCGAGCGCGCGCGCGAACGCCGCGACCTTGGGGTCATAATTCAGCATCATCGAAGGCACACCCACGGTGGTAGCGAGGATTCCGGCGTGGAGCCGCATCGCAACTACTGCATCCATGCGCGCAAGCCGCTGCTGGACGACGACGGGAGAGCCAAGTTTTTTGAGGTCAGGCGTCTTTCCTCCAAGCTTTTCGATGGCGTTAATAATGTCGTGATCGGCTTGACGATCCATCTCGATGAGAACCGGCATCATCCCGGCTTTGAACACGAGTTGACAGAAGCCACCCATGAGCCCAGGGACGTCAATCTTTCCGGGCAGTGGCCTCGCCGAAACCCCGATCGTCTTCATGCCACCGACGTTGAAACCAGCAGTGTCATCCGCCGCCCATGGAGCTGGCAGGAGAAACGCCATATCGCCAGTGATTCGAGGGGTATGCCGGACGCCGAGTTCCTTCAAGGCTGTTACCGACTGGGGGTCACGCACTGCGAGAACATCTGCGGCGTTAAACGCGGCCGCTGCCATTCGCTTCCCCAGGAAGCTGGTGAGTGGTCCAACACCCTGTCCGAGCATGATGATCTTCTTGCCCTCGGATTTTGCCTTCTTGACCAAGCTTTGGTAGTAGGCCACGCTCTTGACGCTGGTGACATCTTGGAAAATGCTTCCGCCAGGGAACACGAGCGCATCGCACTCCTTGACCGACTTCTCGAACTGCTTCATATCGCGGCGAGGAATCGCCCGCAGTCCATGGGTTCGAAACGTGTCTTCGGGAGCCCCGCTCATCGCAAGGAACTCGCACCCTGCTCCTTTCATTCCCTCGACGAAGCCCAGCATAATGGCGTCGTCACCGAGGTTGCCTTCGCCGAAGTAGCCGGCCAGGAGCAGGTTTGGCATATTCCTCTAAGGTACCTCTGCTGGGGCTGTATTTGAGCGCAGGGCCAGTCGCTGGAACACGAACCATAGAATCGCTCCAAACACTCCACCAAGCACCCATCCTTCAGCGATTCGGATAAGGCTGAGACCGACGGGAATATGCAGATGGGTCAGAGTGTTGACGACGTCGGTCTGCCCCATTGAGGCAAGCATGAGCGCGACCGCAACCCAGCCTCCCCACTTGGCCCTCCCTTCTTCTGGCAACGTCATGACCCAAGCAAGGAGCCCACATCCGACCACCAAAAGCGGGTGGCCTATCAAGAATTCTTTTGTTCGCGGCCGAACGTAGAGCACACGATCTAGCACATTTCGCATCAGCAACTCGGTGTTGCTTGCACCGACTCCGCTGTCGTTTCCAGTGCGCGCGACCATGAGCATCAATACCGCGAGTACCAGCACCCCGATTCCCGCAGCGCCCCACGTGATCGGGCTCTTTAGCGCGGCTTTCCAATCGACGAGCTCCCGAGCGCAGAGGAAACCGACGAGCGGAATCGGTAAGAACACGGAGAGCTTGACCGCCCGAAATTCGTCTGCCCTAATCGCGTAATTGAGCCCCGTCAACATCCCCGCAACATAGAGACCTCCGACCAGCGAGACGAGCGAAACCACGACGTAGCCATGAATAAGCGACTTTGGCTTCTTGTCTATCAGCCAGGCAAAGGCGATCAGCGGCGCGGCCATCGACACTAGCAATGCCATGACTTGTTGGCCTGTTTTCACCGCCGCGGCGAGCGCTAGCGCGAAGGCCAACATTGCGAGCCCCGCCCGCACTCGGGCATTCGTGGCGAATAGGCAGAACGCAGCCCAAACAAGCGGAGCACCCACAAGCGATAGCGCCATAACATATAGCTTCGGCATCGCATTGTCGGGAGAGATTTTCGGAGCACCGATGTCTCCGCCTTCACGTCTGATTTCAGTCGTGATTCGCTTCATGAAATCGGCGAACGAGCCAAGCGGTAGCGCCGATGCAACCGACAACGGTCGGATCAGCAGAATCCGCATGCTCCGCTCTCGCGCGGCCTTCACGTACCGGTCAACCGCGTCTTGCTCAGGCAACTTGTCTAGCTCAGCTGCTTGAGCACTGTGGAGTCGTAAGACGAGATCTGGTGCCTTGTCGAGGACATTCGCGTCTCCACCAAGTTTCGCGAACTCCGGCGAAGCGTAGAACATTTCGCTCTCTCGCAACCCCGTCAGCATTTCTTCGAATGCATCTCGCCTTCCGAGTACTTGTTCACCCTGTGGCAAATAGATCGTCGCTCCAGAACTCTTTGCCCAGGCCAGAGTTCCGCGAACACCGGCACCGCTGATTCCGTTCGGGTTCGAACAGCGAGCCACAATGATCAGGCCATGCCTCTGGGCAACCATCGCCTGCACTGGATTGAGTCCGACCGGCGTTTGGCGAAGCACCGAAGCCGAGATTTGAGGAAGTGACATCGTCGCTCCTCTTCCTTCCGACCGGCCGACTAAGCCTTGAAATCGAATTTGGAGAGCCTTCCGGACTCTGGCAACCTCTCGCTGATCTGCGAAAGTCAACCCGACGGGGACATCTTCTTTCGCTGGCTGGTTGGCAGGGACGCTGAAGGCGACTCGACCCTGGCCGATCAGGTCACCAAGTGTCTCTTCGGTAAGCGCGACCCCGAGGAGTCCCTGCTGCTTGAGGTTTTCAAGCGCTCGATCTATGGTTAGACCTTGTGCGGAGGCTAACGCCTCTATCGTCTCATATTCTGCGACAAGACAAACCGACTTATTGCGAGCTTCGACACGGTAGCGTTGGACGATCGCAACTGAGGAAACCAGGGCCACGAGCAACGCCCAAGGCAAAATCCACTTTGGCAAAGACTTGAAATTCAACCGTTATTTCCTTCTGTTGACCGGCTCTTCTTCGACGCGGGCCATTTCAATTTGTCAAGCGGGCCGTGTTTATCCGGATTCAAAACTCCCTGCCTTCCGCCCAACACAAGGATTGTGACCATTCCGGCCAAGAACCCGCCGACGTGTGCCCAGTTCGCGATTCCAGCCCTGGGAACGAGTATCTGGAGGGCGAACCAGAATGTGAGTGTAAGCCATGCAGGCACCGGGATGCCAACCAAGGGGAACCATGGTGAGCCAATCTTGATTCTCGCTGACGGGAAGAGCACAAGATAAGCCCCCATTACGCCGCCGATTGCACCTGATGCCCCAAGCGTCGGCACCGCCGAGCGAGTGTCGACAAAGATATGAACGACCCCCGCAACGATCCCCCAGGCGAGAAAGTAGAGCGCGTACCGGACAGAGCCTAGCGCATCCTCAACGCTTGGACCAAACACAGAAAGGAAAATCAGATTGCCAAAAAGGTGGACTGCTGACCCGTGCATAAACATGCTGGTGAAGAGTGTCGCGAAGGCCATGGGATCGGCGCCTCCCACGATGGCATTTACGAACTGCCGAGGTCGCAAGACGAGGTCAGAGAAGTGCCGACTGCCCGCCAAGAACGATCCGTCGCGATCCCACAGAAAGATCACAATGTTCAGAACCACAAGGGTCCAGGTCAGCAACGGAAGCCGTTGCCGCGTTCGGTAGTCTCGGATCGGAATCAAGCCTGCCCTCAGTCTACTAACGTGGGCAGCTATCTACCAAGCGTGCGAATAATATCGGCGTACTTCTCTTTGACGACTTTTCTTTTAACCTTGAGAGTTGGAGTGAGTTCGCCCGATTCGACCGTGAACGCATCTTCGATCAAGGCGTGCTTTTTCACCAGTTCAAAGCTCGCTAGCGTCTTGTTCACCTTGTCGACTTCCGACTTGATCAGGGCCTTCGCTTCCGAACTGTCGCATAGCCGAACGGATTCATCGAGGTGCAGATGCTGTCGGACATGGTCGGCACGCGGGATGATCAGAGCGATGCAATATTCCATGCCATCACCGAGAACCACGGCCTCCGAGATGAACTCGCTTGATTTGAGTTTGTTTTCGATCGGCTGTGGAGCGATGTTCTTGCCATTGCCTAGGACGAGAAGGTCCTTCTTTCGGTCGGTGATCTTGAGGTTCTTCCCTTCGAATTCGCCAATATCGCCGGTGCGGAACCAGCCTTCATGGTCAATCGCGGCCGCGGTCTCCTCGGGGAGATTGTAGTATCCGAGCATTAGGCCAGGACCTCGCAGAAGGATTTCACCGTCTTCAGCGATCTTAACCTCGGTGCCGAGGGGCTCGCCAACTGTCCAGTATTTGTTGTTGTCTGGGCGGTTGATCACCGATCCACCGCTTGTCTCGGTAAGCCCGTAACCCTGAAGCACGTTCAGCCCGAGCGCCATGTAGAACTCCGCCACTGCAGGTGCAAGGGCGGCTCCGCCCGATACAAAGGCGAACATTCGGCCGCCCGTTCGTTCTCGGATCTTGCTCATCACGAGTTTATCGGTGATCATGGCAAACGGTGCAAAGTGTCCTTGCGCCTTCTTCACCCCTTGCGCAAGGGCAAGGTTGAACAACTTTTGCTTGAGCGGACTCGCCTTCGCCACGCTATCAAGCACTTTGTCTCGGAATGATTCGAGGAAGCGGGGGACGCAGAGCATGATCGTCGGCTTGACCTTGATCAGATCTCCGGCGATGGCGGCAAGGCTCTTTGCATACGCAATGGTTGCGCCTACCCCGAGCGGCATGAATTGCCCGGCGACGCGCTCATAAACGTGAGACATTGGAAGGAAGCAATAGAAGGTGTCCTTCTCGCCAATCCCGAGTCTCCCGTCATTCCGAACAGTCTCGGCGACATGGATGAAAGCGCGATGAGGCATCAATGCTCCCTTTGGGATGCCCGTCGTGCCGCTCGTGTAGATGATCGTCGCGACGTCTTCCGGTCCGGTGGCGTCGATCTCCTTGTTCCAATCTGCCTCAGAGATTTTCGGGGTGCCCGCCAGCGCCATCTCGTTCAGCGCCTGCTCATTCCCCTTGAGCAGCACGACCTTGTGATCTGGGAGACCTTGGAATTTTTTGGCAAGCTCGGCGGATCCTGCGACGAGCAAGGTAGCACCGGAATCCTTCACGATGTACTCGACTTGGTCTGGTGGCAAGGTTGGGTAGATGCCCAGGAAAACTACGCCCAGCGACTGGCACGCCCAGTCTGCCATTGCCCATTCAGGGGCGTTTTCGGAGAGGATCGCGACCCGGTCTCCACGCCTCACGCCGAGTTCGAGGAAGACACCTGCGTATCTGCGAACCGTCTCAAGATAGGCTGAGTAGCTTATCGGCGCGAACTCACCTTTGACCGGCACAAGCACGGCTGGTTTGTCCCCATAAATCCGCGCTGAGCGGCGTAGCATATCTCCGAGCGAACGTGACTCCATTACAGATCTCCGAGTCTCAGTCTCTCACCGATTTGGAGAGAGCGAAGACTCGGTTTTCTGCGACTGCCAGCAACTATTCGTCGCCGAGGAGGTCGTCTTCGTCTTCGCTGACTGGGCCTTCGGGAAGTTTGGCACGTTCTGCTTGGAAAGCGGCACGAACTTTATCGTCAAGCTCCTTAAACACGGTCTGATTGTCGTCAAGGAAGTTTCTCGCATTGTCTCGGCCCTGGCCGAGTCGGATTTCGCCGTAGTTGTAGTAGGTGCCAGAGCGGGTTACGAAACCCTTCACAACCGCGACATCTAGCAAGTCGCCTGAGCGGCTGATGCCTTTGCCGAAGATCATGTCGAACTCTGCGGTCTTGAATGGGGGTGCGACCTTGTTCTTGACAACCTTGACCTTGGTGCGTGCGCCGATTTGGTCAGTGCCAACCTTGATCGCGTCGCCCTTTCGGACTTCGAGTCGGACGCTTGCCCAGAACTTCAGGGCTCGGCCGCCCGGGGTGGTCTCGGGGTTGCCGTACATCACGCCGATCTTTTCGCGGAGCTGGTTGATAAAGATCGCCGCAGTGTGCGACTTGCTTAAGCTACCGCCGAGCTTTCGAAGAGCCTGGCTCATCATTCGTGCTTGGATACCGACGAAAGTGTCGCCCATCTCACCTTCGAGTTCTGCTTTGGGAACCAACGCAGCAACGGAGTCGATGACGACGAGGTCGATTGCACCGGACTTGATGATCGTGTCTGCGATTTCCAGAGCTTCTTCGCCATTGCTTGGCTGAGAGATATAAAGTCGGTCTACGTCTACGCCAAGGGTCTTTGCGTACTCCGTGTCCAACGCGTGCTCAGCGTCAATGTAAAGGGCGACTCCGCCCGCTCTCTGCGCTTCGGCCACGACGTGAAGCGCAAGCGTCGTCTTTCCGCCAGATTCCGGTCCGTAGATTTCCGTGATCCTTCCCTTAGGCAGACCGCCGATTCCAAGAGCCATGTCAAGGCTCAGTGAACCGGTCGAAATGGCTTCGATTCGCTCTCGGGAACTGTCCCCCATGCGCATGATCGCGCCTTTGCCAAACGACTTCTCAACTTGGCCGAGGGCCATATCAAGTGCGCGTTGTCTTTCACTTGTTGCGGGTGCGGTGGTATCTGGATTCGCCTTCTTCACGTTTCAACCTTCTCAGAAAATCTGGACTAAGTGTAACACAGTCGGATCAAATATAGTGTCTATGCGTCTACTGTTTTGCCCGATACTTGGCTTTCGCTCCAGAAACCGCTATACTCGTCGGCATTCCTTCAACTCCCTTTATGAAACCCTCCCACACGCATGTGCTCGATGGACTGTTTGCCAAATATCAAACAGAGGGCTTTTACGATGAGCTTTTTGAAGATCTTGAAAAACCTCACGGCCATTGCTCTAAGCTAGTCAACGCGCTGGATAGGCTAACGCCAGAAGACTTTCGCGGCAGATGCTCCTTGGCGGATTTGACGCTCGTCAACCAGGGCATTACGTTCACTGTTTACGGTAACGAGCAGGGCATCGAAAAGCCGTTTCCGGTGGATCTTGTGCCACGCGTCGTCCAAGCATCTGACTGGGCGCATGTCGAGAAAGGCCTAAAACAGCGCGTTCGCGCTCTCAACTTGTTCCTGCACGACGTCTATCACGAGGAGAAGATTTTGCGAGACGGCCGCATTCCTCGCGACCTGATCGTTAATGCGCCGAACTACAGAAGGAGTTTCAAAGACGCAGATGTCCCTGGAAACGTCTACGTCCACATCTGCGGCACCGACCTTATTCGAGACCACGACGGCACCTATCGGGTGCTGGAAGATAATTGCCGAACGCCATCGGGCGTTTCTTACATGTTGGAAAACCGCTTGCTGATGATGCGGGTTTTCCCGAGCCTCTTCAGAGAGCAGCGCGTCTGCCCGATCGATGCCTATCCGAACTTGCTCCTGAAGAAGCTTCGGCAGCTCGCGCCTGGCGACCCGACCGTGGTGTTGCTCACCCCAGGAATCTTCAACTCTGCCTATTTCGAGCACTCGTTTCTTGCGATGCAGATGGGCATCCAGCTGGTCGAAGGACGCGATCTTTTCGTTGAAAAGAACATCGTCTTCATGAAGACGACGCGTGGGCCAAAGCGAGTCGATGTCATCTACCGTCGCGTAGACGACGACTTTCTCGACCCTCTCGTGTTCCGAGGTGATTCGGTCCTTGGTGTGCCGGGACTTGTGAACGCCTACCGTGCCGGCACAGTTGCCCTGGCTAATGGAATCGGCACTGGGGTCGCAGACGATAAGTCTGTCTACCCCTATGTGCCCGAAATGATCCGCTACTACCTCGGTGAAGAGCCCGTTCTCGAACAGGTAGAGACCTTCGTCGGATGGAAGCCAAAGGAACTCGAGTACATCCTCGACCACGCGCACGAGTTGGTGATAAAGTGCGCTAACGAATCGGGCGGCTACGGAATGTTGATGGGTCCGCAAGCGAGCAAGACTGAAGTCGCAGACTTCCTTGTTCAGGTCAGGGCAAACCCGAGAAACTACATCGCCCAGCCGTTGATTTCGCTTTCTCGAAGCCCATGCTTCCTCGGAGATCACTTCGAAGGTCGCCACGTGGACCTTCGACCGTACATTTTGAGCGGGCCGGATGGAGAGATCGACATTGTGCCCGGTGGTTTGACAAGAGTTGCGCTTCGAAAAGGAAGCTATGTCGTGAATTCATCACAAGGAGGAGGAAGCAAAGACACATGGGTTCTCCACAAGTAGCCATGCTCTCCCGGCACGCCGACTCGGCGTACTGGATTGGACGATACGTCGAGCGTTCGGAAGCGACCGCACGTATGATCGACGTTCACTACCACTTTGGACTGGAAAGTGGCGAGGTCGCGAAAGCCCTGCGCTGGAGTTCCATCCTCGCGATTTCAGGGCTAGAGAAGGAGTTTGCCGAGCTTTACGATAAAGAAGACGAGGCGAGCATTTTGCAGTTCTTCGCGTTCGACGAGCGGAACCCTTCGTCGATTAAGTCGTGCATTCGAAGTGCCCGTGAAAACGCCCGCTCGATTCGTGACCAGATCTCAAGCGAGATGTTTGAGTGCGCGAACCGCACTTACCTCGCTTACGGCCCGTGGAACTTAGAGCGAGTCCTGGCCGAGAGCCCGTTTGAGTTCTTCCAGTTCGTGAAAGACCGAACTTTGCTTTTCCAGGGAATCATGAACCGCACGCTCATGATGGGGCCAACCCGCGACTTCGTAGACTGTGGCCGATTCCTCGAGCGAGCAGACCAGACCGCGCGGATCTTGGATGTCAAATACTTTGACCTTCTCCCGCACTATTCGGGCGAGGGCGTGATCTCGGACAGCGAGCCGATCTCAGTAGGTGGCCCGATCGACATTCATGGTTGGACAGCGGTGCTGAAATCGGTGGGCGCCTACGAAGCCTTCTGCAAATCGTACAGCGAAGGCGTCACGCCAAAACGTGTGGCTGAGTTTCTGATCCTCAGTCGGCAGTTTCCCGCTTCGGTTCGCCATGGTGCGCTACGAGTCCAAAGTTGCCTTGACCGAATATCGAATCGTAGTGACAGCGACAAACTGAAGTCGGCCCAAATCGAGACCGAAAAGCTGTTGCTCATGCTCAATTCGAAGAATGCCAACGACATCATCCGGGAGGGGCTCCACGAGTACCTTGAAGAAATCGGAGAGCGATTCGAGCTTGTCGGTGAAGCGGTGTACCGAGACTTCTTGGAGTATTGAAAGAGAACGATGTTGTTTCTCCTCGCACTGATCCCCCAATCCCCGCTTCCCGAAGGCAATGTCGGCATTGCATCGAAATACGCCGGCGATCGGGGGATCGACCGAGACCCGGCAGTAATTTTTCACGACGACTTTGAAGTCGGAACTCCAAACCAAAAGTGGAGCATGTCTTTCCGAATGGAAAACATCCGCATGGCAAAAGAGCCGGAGAACGTCCACAGCGGAAAGAGCGCAGTCGAACTGACTTTGCCTAAGGCGAGCGCTGAGCATAGCAACGCCCTCCTCAAGATTTTCCAACCCGGATACGACACCGTCTTTCTCCGCTACTACTCAAGGTTCGATCCAAAGTTCGACCAACTCGGGTCGAGCCATAACGGCGGAGACCTCACTGCCCTTGCCCCAGGGATCGCCCTTTCCACCCCGGGAATCAGGGCAGATGGAAAGAACAAGTTCGTTGCAAGCTTTGAGAATTGGCGCGCGGACGATGCGAAGCCATCTCCTGGCGAAATGAACGTCTACTGCTACCACCCCGAGCAGCGCTCCGAATGGGGAGACCACTTCTTCCCCTCAGGAACGGTCTTGCCCTTCACCTACAAACCCGGCGACTTTGGTCCATCCTTCATCAAACGCCCCGAAGTGATCCAAAAACTCGGCCAGTGGTATTGCTACGAAATGATGGTGAAAGCCAACACCCCAGGCAAAAGAGACGGCCGAATCGCGTGCTGGCTAGACGGCAAAATCGTCGCCGACTTCCCGAATCTTCGGCTGCGCGACGTCGCCTCCCTCAAAATCAACCACGCGTTCCTCGACCTCCACATCGGCAGCAACACTCGGCGAGAAAACAAGAAGTGGTACGACGATGCCGTCATCGCCACATCGTATATCGGGCCGATGAAGTAACCGGCATGAGGCAAGGGATTTAGGGATGGACTCACCGGTCTCTCGGTTGCGCGTTTTGTGCGGCTTCGAGGCTGAAAGCTAACCGGATCTCCCCCTAAATCCCCCTCACGATCGGGAATTGCGAGATGGACTGCCGGAAAGTCCCTTCCTCGTGCTCCGGCATGAGGAAGGGATTTAGGGATGGAGATCACCAGCCTTTCTGTTGCGCGTTTTGTGCCGCTTCGAGGCTTAAAGCTAACCTGATCGCCCCCTAAATCCCCCTCACGATTCGGGATATTGCGAGATGGACTGCCGGAGACTATGACTGGTAGGCGACTTGGATGACAACGACTCGTCCTCTTTCCGTCAAGCCTCCGACCTCTAGGGGCCATGTCCTATTCTGTGGCACGAGCCCAATCGTACGAAGCGGCTCGAACTTCCAACTCTTGCCGGTAGCTGGGTAGCGCTTCTTGCCAGACACTGTAGCCAGAATGCAAAAGTAGCCCGTTAATGGCCCATCACCTTGAAAAATTGACCAATCAAGTTCGTAGTCTTCATCTATGACGAGCTTGTCTCGTTCTCGATAAGCTCCCATGGGCCTGTAGGTAAGCTTCCCGCCCTGGCCAAGTTCCAGAGGCACATCAGCTTTCTCCCAGAGTTCAAATTGGAAGTCGGGCCAAAGTCGCCGGATGCGACCTGCGACATCAGGATCCCCACGGCCAATGATGCGTTCAGCAAGGAGTGCATCGTGGATCGCTTCACCAGTAACATTTCCAAACTTCTCCCCGCCATACAGCCTGCCGATCACATATTGAAATCGCCAGCCTTTGGCATCTAGCGGGATATTGCTGTTCGAAGTAGCATCACTCTTCGCCCCTAGGCGAACGCGATCGCACCTCATCAGCAAAAAGAGAACAAATGCGATCATGACGAGCGAAGCGATCACGTATCGGTTGTCCCGCGTGAACTGCCTAACCTTGCTGTTGGTTGTCATCTTCTAGACGTCGAGGGCGTCAGGTCACACAGAGGACACGAGGAATCGCATTGACAAACCACATACTGCGTGAAGGCAATATTGCCACGGTTCCCCTGGTCATCGCGGACCCAATAGCGCCGGAGGCAGTCGCGTTTGCCATCGTCTCTCGCGGGGCCTTCGATGTGGCACTGGCAGTTTCCATCGTCGTAGCTAGAACATGCTCCGCCAGGAGGGGGAACTCGTGCGGAAGCGACTCTGCTAGCGTCAGTCCAACGAGTCCAATGAGTTTTAGTTTCACACGCAGATTACGAACTGCGGTGTTCTCCTGATCCGATATCCGCTATTTTTTCGAAACTCAGTACTGTCCCACGATAGTA